>JALZIY010000196.1 GCA_030860085.1 Bacteroidota bacterium
AATAACCGCATGTGCTCTTCATCGGTTAAGCCTTCTGCAATCTCGTTATATTCAATTATAAAATTATTTCTTCCTTCCCCAATGATTATGCGTAAAAAATTTTGCTGCACCAATTCAAGCATGGAAAGAAAAGTAAAAATAGCATGCACCCTGTTTTCCACTCCTGTAAAAAAAGTTTCAAAAGATAGTGTTCTTTCATTTTGTACCATGGAAATGACATCTGCTTTAATGCCTTCCATTGTATAATTAAACTTTACAACAGTATGTACCGGTTTATTAAACCGGTCGTGATAGCGTTGCAGGGTCCGCTCAAAAGCCTTCATTAATTTAAAGAGCGTAATAGCTTGTATTTCTGTGCCATCACCTGCCTCTTCGCCTATAGTCGATAGCTCTGTGGTAATATTCCCCCGCCTGATCATCAGCATTCGTTCGGCTTCCATTTCGGCCATTTTTGCCGCTACTTCTTTATATCTTTTATATTCTAAAATCTTATCTATCAACTCCTGCCTTGGATCTATTTCCAAGCCTTCTGCATCCACTTCCTTACGAGGCAAAAGCATTTTAGCTTTTATGCGCATAAGCGTGGAAATAAATAAAATAAATTCGCTGGAGAGTTCAATATTCACTGAGTCCTGGCTGTGTATGTAATCTAAAAATTCATTGATGACATTAGTGATGGGAATATTATAAATGTCTAATTCATCTCTTTCAATAAAAAAAAGTAACAGGTCAAAAGGGCCTTCAAATTGTGGAAGTTTTATCTGGTAACTTGTGTTATTCAAAATATTGATGCTAAAATAAATCCCGTGGAAGATAACCACGGGAAGTGTAAAAATAATCTTTAATCTTAAAACAGGACAAGTCAGTTCTTTGGTTTAATTATTTCTAAGAATCTTTCTTCACCTTCAATCCATCTCTTATTTCTACTAGCAATTTTTCCGACATTGTCAGTTCCGGTGGCGGTTCTACTGCTTTTTTCTTCTCCTGCATCCTATTGATTCCCTTAATAAGCAAAAATAATACAAGAGCAACAAGAATAAATTTGATAACAGCCGCCAGAAATTTTCCATACTTGACAGCTCCCCAGGTTAATTTGTCAAGATCCTCAGCATTGGCCGCCTCAAGCGCCGGGGTTAATAGCAATGGCGTTATTACATCATCAACCAAAGACGAAATGATGGCCCCAAAAGCAGCGCCAATGATTACGGCAACAGCCAGATCAACAACGCTGCCTTTTAGTGCAAATTCTCTGAATTCTTTAATAAAGCCCATGGTGGTTTTTTTAATGGTGAATAAATAAAGCAGTTTTTATTTTTTATTTAAAGGTGGAAATTTCATATCCATTGCTTTTAAAGAATCCACTAATTTTTTAGCTATCAAATGCTCTTTATACCAATTTTGGTCAGCAGGCACAATCGTCCATGGTATAGCACTGCAATGTTCAAACACATCCTCATACATCTGCATGTATTTATCCCAATGTTTTGCTTGTTCTTTATCATCAGGATTGTATTTCCAGTTTTTTGTAGGGTCATCTATCCTTTCTTTTAATCTTTCCTCTTGCTCTTCCTGTGAAATGTGAAGATAAAATTTTAAAACTTCTGTGTTATTGTGCAGCATTAACAGTTCTTCAAATTGGTTAATGGCATCAAAACGCATTTGAGCTGTTTTATCATCACACCATCCATGAACACGTGTAATTAATACATCTTCGTAATGACTTCGGTTAAAAACCTGTATCATCCCTTTTGACGGTGTATGTTCATGAATACGCCATAAAAAATCATGGCTTAATTCTTTATCATTTGGCGCTTTGAATGACTCAACCCTAACACCTTGCGGATTCATGTGCCCAAGTATATTTTTTATAGCGCCGTCCTTACCACTGGCATCAAGCCCTTGAAATATTATTAATATAGAATGTTTTCTTTCTGCATACAAAAGGTTTTGCAGTTCATCTAACTCTTCGACTAATTTTATTGTTTCTTCTTTTACAATTTTTTTATCTAAGTCCTTTGGCGCTTTTGTTGAGATGGAGGATAAAAGGTGCATAATATAATTTATCTGGTTCAAAAGTAATCCTTCTGCACTTTTGCAAGGATTATGAAAAGAGAAAAAATTATTAATTGGATCATTTTTATTGTCCTTTCTGTTATCTGGGGCAGTTCCTTTATTTTAATGAAGGAAAGCAGCAAGGAATTAAATGGCTGGCAAATTGGTTCAATACGCATTTTTTCTGCCGGAGTAATATTTTTACCTTTCGCTCTATTTCATATCAGAGATATACCTCGTGGCAAAATTCCTATTGTTATTCTTTCCGGCTTTCTTGGAAATTTTTTTCCTGCTTTTCTTTTTGCTATCGCTATTGAAAGAAAAATCGAAAGTTCACTGGCCGGAATTTTAAATTCATTAACTCCTTTACTTGTAATAGTTATTGCCATTCTTTTTTTCAAAGCAAAAATAGAATCAAAAAAAATTGTGGGTGTATTGATTGGTTTAGCGGGTTTGCTGATATTTAATTTTTCGGCAGGCGGAATGACTTTAAGCAATTTTGGATTTATACTGCTTATTTTATTAGCAACTATTTTCTATAGCCTCAATGTTAACATTATTACTTATTATTTGAAAGGGGTTGACCCTATAAAAATAGCAACTGTTTCTTTAGCTATACTGTGCTTTTTGGCGGCTATTATTATGTGGCAACAGCATGTTTTTTCCATTGCAAAATATGATCAGGGAGCAAGAATATCTATTGTTTATGCCGGTTTATTAGGCATCGTAGGCAGTGCTTTTGCAACTGCTCTTTTTTATATACTTATTAAAAGAGCCGGGGGTTTATTTGCTTCACTGGTTACGTATGCCTTCCTGTAGTGGCTGTCTTTTGGGGCTTATTAGTACATGAAAACATAACCGTACTACAAATTTGTTGCCTTGCGCTGATACTTGGTGGTGTTTATTTAGCTAACAGAAATTAAATGTATGCATTCCAATTTTCGCTTTTGCCCCTATCCCCTAAAGGAGAATTAATGCTTGAAAGCTGACGCTCCCTTTTAGGAGATGGGGCTTCTGCGAATTGAGTCTGCGAAAATTTGGAATCATACAATTAAATAGCCATTATCTCTTTTTCTTTTGTAGCCAAATGCTTTTCTACTGCAGCGATAAATTTGTTCGTAATCTCCTGCACTTCTCCTTCCGCATCTTTAGCAGCATCTTCACTTAATCCACTCTTCTGCATTTTTTTTATGTCTTCAATAGCGTCACGCCGAATGTTGCGAATGGCTATCCGGCAATGCTCACCTTCTCCCTGGCATCTTTTTACCAGTTCTTTACGCCGCTCTTCTGTTAATGGTGGTAAAAACAAACGAATGATATTGCCATCATTTTGAGGATTGATCCCAATATTTGATGCAATGATGGATCTTTCAATTGGTTGTAACATATTTTTCTCCCAAGGCTGTATGGTTAATGTACGTGCATCTAAAACACTGACATTTCCCACCTGGTTCAATGCAGTTGGTGTACCATAATAATCAACAATAATCCCTTCCAGCATTTGAGGATTTGCTTTGCCAGCTCTTATTTTTATTAGTTCGGTTTCTAAATGATTAATGGCCTTCTTCATCGAATCTTCAGTTAATTCCAGAGTCATGGAAACATCTTCTGACATACAATAAATATTTTATATAGACAAAACTAATAAAGAGCAATGTTTTAGACAGATAAATCTGGGGAATTAATTTTCTATTGTAGCAGCTTCTGTTTTTATGGAAACTAATTTTGTAGTGGGTTGATGGGGTAATTGTCCAATATTATGCTGTAAGGTTTGAGTTGAAATTTTTCTTGCCGGCTTTTTCCAATTAAGAAACATTCCTAATAACAGGAAAGCCAAGCCAACAATAGTAAGCAATGAATAGCTAACACCCATTACTCTGCCAAAATAAGCCACTGCAATAAATAAAATATTTATTAATAAACAGCAAAGCGTAACATACTTATGGTTCAAACCGCGGTCTAACATTAAATGATGAATGTGTTCCCGATCAGCAGAAAAGGGTGACCGTCCTTTGAAAATCCGCATACTAAAGACCCTAAGCGTATCAGTAAGAGGCAACATTAATACGGAGAAACCTATTGCTACCGATGATTCCAGGAAGTTACCAGAATTTCTATCATCTGCTACTGTAATAAACTTAATAACCAAAATGGCATTTACTAAACCCAGTATTAGTGAACCCGAATCTCCCATAAAAATTTTGGCTGGATTATAGTTGAACCAGAGAAAAGCTAATAAACTACCTGCAAGGGAGAAGGCTAATATGGAATACGCTGGCATATTTGCCATATAAAAATAAGCCCCGAATACAGTCATTGTCAACAAGCCTAATGTACCTGCCAGCCCATCCACACCATCTATTAAATTAAAGGCGTTAATAATAACAATAATGGAAATGTAAGAAAGTATATAACTGATAGCAAGAGGTATTTCAGTTATACCTAATAAACCGTGCATACTAGTTATGCGTATGTTACCGAAATGAATAAGAATAGCAGTTGCTAATACCTGGCCAAGAAACTTTTTATTGGCGCTTAAAACCAGTATATCATCTTTAATACCTAAAAAGAAAATAACCGTAGCTGCTGCAAAAAAATACTGAAACTCAGGATTTATTGAGGCAGGAATTGCAAGTATGGAAGCAATAAAAAACCCACCAAAAATACCAACACCTCCTAAAGAAGCAATTGGGCGGGTGTGTAGTTTGCGGCCATCAGGAAGATCGTATAATTTTTTTTGCTCAGCTATTTTGATTATTGCCGGAATAGCCAAAAAAGTAATAACAAAAGAAACCGACGCCGTAAGGATCACATTAAGCATACAGATTGGATTTCGGATACAAAAATATGTTTCACAAGTACAATTTTCAAAAAGAATTAAATTATCAAATTATAATCTTTAATAATAGGGTAAGGGAGTGCAAAGATGAACTTTTAATTGAAAAAGCTGCACATTTGCACGAATAAAAAGTATAGAACCTAATTTTTAAAAAAGTTCAGTAATTTATTAATACTATGCCAGGTCTAACCGAGATAGCATCACAAATAAGAAGAGATATTTTACGCATGGTTCATGGAGCTAACAGTGGTCATCCCGGTGGGTCATTAGGGTGTACCGATTTTTTGGTAGCGCTCTATTTCCATATTATGAAACGCAAGCCAGGATTTGATATGGATGCACATGAAGAGGATATTTTTATTCTTTCTAACGGTCATATATCACCGGTGTTTTACGCAACCCTCGCAAGAGCAGGTTATTTTGATCTGAAAGAACTTACCACATTTCGGAAATTAGATTCAAGGCTACAGGGACATCCTACCACACATGAAGGCTTGCCCGGCGTAAGAGTTGCCACAGGTTCTTTGGGGCAAGGCATGAGCGTTGCTATTGGTGCGGCTTTGGCCAAGAAGCTAAATAATGACCAAAATGCAGTTTATTCTTTGCACGGCGATGGAGAACTGCAGGAAGGTCAAAACTGGGAAGCCATCATGTTTGCACCAAATAATAATGTTGATAATTTAATTGTAACCATTGATTGGAATGGACAACAGATTGATGGGCCTACTTATAAAGTAAATAACCTGGGCGACATTAGGAAAAAGTTTGATGCTTTTGGATGGTACACAATGGAAATGAACGGTAATGATATGGATGAAGTTGTACATACACTTACAGAAGCCAGGTCATTAGTTGGAAAAGGAAAACCTATTGCCATTATTATGCATACAATTATGGGTAAGGGTGTTGATTTTATGGAGAATGATCATAACTGGCATGGCGTTGCACCCAATGATGAACAATTAGCCAAAGGGCTGGAGCAATTGCCTGAAACTTTGGGAGACTATTAGGGAATGTGGTGAATGGTCAATTGCTAATAGTCAATTGTCAATTGTCAATGTCATTGAAAGAGATAATGAACTGTAAATTTAAATTCTGATTGTGTTAACCAGCTTTTGTAATTCTATTCGACACCAGTGGCGACCTTCAAAGCATATCTTTTATCAGCTTTGTAATAGTCATTTGCTTGATGGAGCATCACTCATGAGAGGGAGCATCCGCTGCACGTTAGAATGAAAATTATACAGAAATCTTTTATACTTAAGACATTCACCTCTCACCACTCACCATTCACCCCCACATTCACTCTTCCCTGATAACAAATTGTTGCCTGGCAGCTTTACGGGCAGGTATGTAAGATGCGATGACGGCAATGAAAATAACGGTACATCCAACCAAAATAAAATCAAACGCTGATAACGTCACCGGGAAATAATCAATTAAAAACGAACCACCCTGTAACGGTATTACTTTAAAATAAATTTGTACAATCGCAATGCCTAACGCAAGTAACATACCAATGCCTCCCCCCAAAAAACCAAGTAATAAACCCTCACTCAAAAAAATATTTTGAATAACCCTGCTACTGGCTCCTAAAGAATGTAATACACCAATATCTGCTTTTTTTTCTAACACTAACATGGTTAATGCACCAATCATATTAAAGGCTGCTACGATAAGAATTATAGATAAAATAATATAAATCACCCATTTTTCAGCACGCATCACAGCATATAAACTTCGGTTCTGTTCATAACGTGTTAAAACCGTATAGTTCTTTCCTAACTTTTCTCCAAGGTCTGTTTTAATGTCATCTTCATTCACCATTGGCTCAATACCAATTTCAACAGCAGTGTAATTATCTTCAAGCATCTCCAACATTTCTTTTACAAAAGCCAGGTTGGTAATTGCATATTTATTATCAAACTCCTGCTGAATAGTGAAAGTGCCAGCTGTATTAACCGTGTCTGCATTAATAGATTGTAAAGGGTCGGTAACATTTACATTGCTTTTGCGGGGTAAATAAACAATCAGGGGAACAAGGTTCCTATCGCTTTGTACTGAAACGGCATTTTCAATACCAGCCCCTAAAACTAATAATGGATTTTCCGCATCACCTGTATTAAATTCTCCTTTTATCATGTGCTCCGCAACACCTGCCACTTTAGTATAATTTTCATCTACCCCCTTTAAATAAATGATTGATTGATAATCTCCGTTTTGAAGTAAAGCTTTCTCTTCGGCGATCAATGAAAAGTTTTTTATTCCATTTACAGAGCGAAGCTTATCTAATTG
Organism: Bacteroidota bacterium; assembly: GCA_030860085.1. GTDB lineage: Bacteria > Bacteroidota > Bacteroidia > Chitinophagales > Chitinophagaceae > Flavisolibacter. The sequence continues at coordinate 7,187 of JALZIY010000196.1, forward strand.
TGATTGGGTAAGAGTAAGCTGCTTACCGGCAACCGGTGAAATTTTTATGTCGGGATAAAAGGATGTATAAAGTGATTTAACCAGGCCTTCAAAACCATTAAACACACTTAATACTAAAATAAGTGCTGTCGTTCCTACCATCATGGCAACAATGCTGATCCATGAGATGATGTTGATGGCATTGGTGGTTTTTTTTGCTTTAAAATAGCGCCAGGCGAAGAGGAAGTTCAAAAGTTTGAAGTTTAAAGTTTTCAGTTTACTGTTTAAGGTACGATTTCATATTTCAGGGAATGCTTTAGTGACGCGATCACATGCCAATCATTTATCACAATGTAGCGACCTGCTGTCATCCCCGTCCGACCGGGTCATCCGGGCGGATGTCATCTGTCAACTGCCATCTATTCTTCAGTCAACCTTTTCATCATCATCTTTTTTTATCTGCTTAAATAATTCTTCCATTTTAAATACATGCCCTAGTGTATTATCATGAAAATATTTCAATTCCGGGATACGCCTCAACTGGTGCTTAACCCTTGTTGCCAATTCTTTTTTTATTTCCCAGCTTCGGTCTTCCAGTTTTTTCATAACAAGATTTTCATCTGTCACTTTAAAAAGACTTACGTAAATTCTTGCTTCTAACAGATCAGGTGTAATTTTTACAGAAGAAATGGATACCATACCACCATCTATCATATTCAATCCCAGGCGCTGAAATATGGTAGTTATTTCTTCCTGTATTAAACCTGCTACCTGCTTTTGTCGTTTACTTTCTTCCATACGTTATTTTTTTCTAAGTGTGGCATTATCCGGATGAAAAGTTTCAAATTCCTCCTCACTATATTTTTCGTTAACGTCGATCATATTTTCTTTACCGGCAAAGGGTAAAGGCCTTGCATACTTTGATGTCATGCGAATGTAATGATGAATATATACACCTAAAGCAATACCACAGGGTTTAATGTCGCTCATTTCAAGGGCTCTTTTTTTTACCCTGATGAACAAATCAAAATCAGCCTGCTGCACTCTTTCATCCCAACGGTTTACAATGCTTACTGCTTTGCGTGTCATCATTACATTATTGCCCACAATCCCTTCTACTACCTGGTGCCCGAATTTATCAAATCTACTGTCGCAAAAACGTTTCCAGTTTCCATACATAAGCCAGTGCATTAATTTTAAATTAGTTTTAAAAACGCCTAAAATCAGCAAAGCATTTTTTGTTCGCTTCCATTTTCTTCTTAACTGTTTGGTAATTTTTGCATTGCCAGCATTTTCTATCCCGCATGCAGAAATAATATCCAATTTATGCAAGGTTGCTGCTTCTATTAATCGTTTGTCCCATTGCGGAGAAACGATCAAATCGTTATTTAAAAAAAACAGGTATTCGCCTGTTGCTTTTTGCATGCCCTGGTTTTGTGAATAAGGATAGTTTTGATTTACTTCATTACGGATGATCATGCAGCCCTCATTTTCAAAAAAATGAGTGCTGCCATCCGATGAAGCATTATCTATAATAATTAATTGAAACGGATGAAAAGTATATTGACGCAGTGACTCCAGAAACAATTGGTTAAAGGGCAAGCCATTATGAATAGCTGTAATAATACTGATCATTCACTTCAAGATAATTAGCTAACAGAGGTTTGGCCTTCTTACAGCCTAACTTTAATTAATTTGCAAAGCTAAATCAAACGCACAGAGCATTAATAAGCTATAATGAAAACCTTTTTACGGCTGCTTCGTTTTTCTAAACCCTATTATCATTACATTCCTGAATATGTTATCTATATCTTCTTTTTTATAGTTTTCGGTATTTTAAATTTCACCTTACTTATTCCACTTTTAGATGTGTTATTTAACACAGCAAACTACCCTGTTGTGCGGGAGTTACCTTCCTTTTCATTTAGTCAAACTTATTTTAAGCAGGCATTTTATTATTGGGTATCTCACTTTATCCAGACAAACGGAAAATTAGGTATGCTTGTTTTTGTTTCTGTTTTATTATTGATCTGCACCTTATTAAAAAATTTATTTGGATACTTAAGTCAAAGGGTGCTTACCCGTATGCGGGTAAACCTGGTGGGGCGGCTTCGTCAAACTCTTTTTTACCAATATAGCAGCCAGTCTTTAGGCTTTTTTTCGGCCAAAAGAAAAGGCGATTTGTTATCTATAATGAGTAGCGATGTGGTGGAAATTGAAAATACCGTAGTTAGCTCTATTCAAACTATTTTCAGAGAGCCGCTGATGATACTTTCCACGTTTGCCGTATTATTTTATTTATCACCCCAGCTTACCATTTTTACGCTTGTCTTTTTCCCGGTATCAGGTGTGCTTATCTCCGCTTTATCGCGGCGTTTACGCAAAAAAGCCAACTATACGCAAGGGCTTTTGGGCAATATTTTAAATATTACAGAAGAAAGTATTTCAGGCATACGTATAGTTAAAGCATTTACCGCTGAAGGCTTTATTCAAAAAAAGTTCAGCGATGAAAACAGCCAGCTTAGCCGCTCTATGAAATCCATTGTAAACCAGCGGGAGTTGGCTTCTCCCATTTCGGAGCTATTGGGTGTTATGGTGATAGTGGTTATTATCATTTACGGCGGTAATCTAATTTTATCCGGCGGCAGCAGTTTAACCGCTTCCACCTTTATTGCGTATGTTGCCTTTTATTTTCAGATTATAACTCCTGCTAAAAATATTTCTTCCGCTATTACTTATTTACAACGGGGGCTGGCCTCCGGCGACAGGGTGTTAAACGTTTTAGATGCTCCGGTTTTAATAAAGCAATATGAACCAATGCTGCCTGTTGAAGATTTTGAAGATAGCCTTGTATTTGAAAATGTGTTTTTTAAATACGGTGAAGCATACGTATTAAATAATATTAATCTTACCATCAAAAAAGGAACCACGGTTGCACTTGTTGGAAGAAGTGGCGCCGGAAAATCGACGCTGGTTGATTTGATCCCCCGCTTTTATGATGTAACCGAAGGAGTGATATTGATGGATGATAAAGACATTCGTTACGCCGATTTAAAAGCGTTACGTAAC
>JALZIY010000205.1 GCA_030860085.1 Bacteroidota bacterium
GTATTACGATCAAATGTTTTTCCCTTTTTCATTTCACTGATAGCTACCGCACTTTCCGAACCCATCCCAATTGTATAAACTTATATTCCTTTTGCTTTTGCAATTTCCAACGCCGTATAGGGATCTATGATTCGTGTATCCGGCGCTTCTTCTCTCCCATCGGTCAATAGTACTATCACTTTACTTTTTGATTTGCTGCCGTTTAAACGTTGAACAGAGGTTGCAAGACCTTCACCGATCAAAGTACCATCTTCCAGCATACCGCTTTTAATTGCTGCAATCTGTTGCAATAAATTTTCATGATCGGTAGAAATTGGAAACTGTGTAAACGCCTCGCCTGAAAAAATTACCAATCCAATTTGATCGACAGGCCGGGCTTTTACAAAATTAGCTGCCAGTTCTTTAGCCACTTCTAATCGGTTAGGATAAAAGTCCTGAGACAACATGCTGCCACTAACATCCAAACATAAAATAATACCAATGCCCTCACCTTTTGTTTGACTTTGCACATTTTTTACCTGTGGCCTTGCCAATGCTAAAATGATAAAACCAATAGAAAGCAACTGCAACCAAAAAGGTAAATGCATGAAACTATTTCTTGATGTTTTTATGGAAAAAGCCTGAGCCGAAGTAACCGTAAAAGAAGACTTTAGGGAACTGAATATTTTAAACTTCAACCACGCCAAAACGGGTAACAGAAGAATTCCAGGCAATAACCATTTGTTTGCAAATTCTATATGTTGAAACCATTCGTACACCATTATTGTATATTCTCAATGTCTATGATACTTTGCCTGATTATTTCCAATGATTCTTTTTGCTCTGAAGCAGGCGGTTGAAAACGGGCAAACTTTACCAGGTCGCTTAATCTCAGGTTTTGCAATAATATCTTTTGATTATTTCCCTGTAATTGAAGATTACTTATTTGTATTGCCAGATCGTCAGTAGTTTTTGAAAAAGATTGAATACTCTTTCTTTTGTGTAAATAATCACGAAAAATATCAATCAATTCTGTATAATAAACTTTCGGATCGCTTGTGTTACCTGCCCTTAATTTATCTAATCGCAACAAAGATGTTTTATAAATGTTTTCATCTGGCTTTTTAACTTCTTCATCTTTGTTTTTCTTTTTTGAAGGAAATAACAGCAGAAACAGCAGAAGCAATAAAATTGCACCGAATAGGTACCAATACCACACATCCCGCTCAGGTTTTGGCACTTCTAAAATATCTTTTATATCATGATAATCCTGCTCACGGTTAAAAGGTGAAAACGAAACATCAATAACAATTGGTTTAGATTTTTTTGTTTTTGAAAATACAAATGAAGGTATTGGCCATTTACCACTATCCCAGCTTGTCAATGTAATTTTTTGCTGTAGAATAAAGACTTCATTATTTATTTGGGTATCAACTTTTGCCTTGTTTAAAATTTCAAAATGAGGAAATGTGTCAATTATAAGCCATTGTATATTATCTTTTTTCGAAATGGTGGCTTTCAAGGTTAAATCGAAAGGCTCTCCAATAACAATTTTTTCTTTGCCGGTACTGACTGAGAAAGAACTGGGTTGTGAAAAGCTTGTGTAAAAGCTCAATAAAGAAAATAGTACCTGGTAGTATTGAACTTTCATTTATTTATTGCGGCTAATAAAAAATTGCTGCAGCACTTTTACATAATCTTCATCTGTGCGAATGTGTAAGAGATCGGCTCCGCTCTTTTTAAAAATAGCATTGCAATAATCGCTTATCCTGAAAAATTCATTTTCATAATCATGACGTACTAACTTGCTTGAAGTATTCACCCATTTTTCTTTGCTTGTTTCAGCGTCAGAAATTCTCAGCATACCGACAGATGGCAATTGCCTGTCCATCTTATCATAAATCTTAACCCCAATTACATCATGTTTGATACTAGCCACACGCAAGGCATCCGCATAATTTGTATCAATAAAATCACTCAATATAAAAGCAATACTTTTTTGCCTTGTAGTATTTTTAAATAATCTTAGAGCTGTGGCCAGGTAAGTACCTTTCTTTTCAGATTCGACCGAAAGCAATTGACGTATGCTAAACAATGCATGCTGCTTTCCTTTTTTGGGAGGAATATATTTTTCAATTTTATTAGTGTACAAGATCATTCCAACTTTGTCGGCATTATTAACAGCCGAAAATGCCAGTACTGCCGCTATTTCAGTGGCTATATCTTTCTTTCTTCCATTACTGGTTCCAAATAAAGAACTGCCGCTTACATCAATTAATAACATGACGGTTAACTCGCGTTCTTCTTCAAATACCTTGCTGAATAAGTGACCAAAACGTGCAGATACATTCCAATCGATAAAACGAATATCATCACCAGGATAATATTCACGCACTTCTTTAAAAGACATTCCCCTGCCCTTAAAAGCACTATGGTATTCACCGGTAAATAAATCGCTGGTTAACTTTTTACTTTTAATTTCTAACTCACGGACTTTTTTTAATATTTCAGTTGTTGTTAGCATTATCAGATGATAGTTGATAGATGGTAGATGGTAGCACTCACTTTAGTTTTGTAGATTTCTCCATATAAAGAATAAGGCCATTAAGTAATTTAAGGATATCATCAAAAAAAGGAAGAAGCTTTTTAAAAGAATCCTCTTTCAATATTTCAACCATCACAGCTATATTTAAAAGAGTTTCTAACTCATAAATAGAACCCCTAGAAACATGAAGAAATTGAAGAGTATCTTTTTTATATTGCCTGCCTAAGCCTTCTGCTATATTGGCTGGTATAGATACAGCGGCCCGTTTGGCTTGTGATGTCAATCCATACATTTCTTCTTTCGGAAAATTCTTTGTAAGCAGATAAATTTCTTTTACCAATTGCATTGATTTTTTCCACGCATCTAAAGTTTGATAATTACGCATAAAGATTTGTTTTTATAAAAGCACTATATCTACCATCTATCAACTATCACCTTTTAAGGCAGCTTAATTTTCCCAAGAATCTGCTCCAATACATTTTCCGCCGTGATGTTTTCCGCTTCTGCTTCGTAGGTTAAGCCTATGCGGTGACGCAATACATCGTAACAAATACTCTGTACATCATCCGGAATTACATAACCACGGCTTTTTAAAAACGCCTGTGCCTTTGCTGCAATAGCCAAATTGATGCTTCCCCTTGGTGATGATCCGTAAGAAATAACCGGCTTTAAAGCTTCTAATTTATAATCGACCGGGCTGCGGGTAGCAAACACGATATCTAAAATATATTGCTCTACTTTTTCATCTAAATAAATATCTCTTACCATTTGCCTGGCACTAAGTATTTCCTGCATAGATACTACGGGATTAATAACAGGTCCTGTCATTCCCTGCACATTTTGACGAATGATCATTTGTTCTTCCTTGCGGGACGGATAATCAACAATTACTTTCATTAAAAACCGGTCCACCTGTGCTTCAGGCAATGGATACGTGCCTTCCTGTTCTAATGGATTTTGAGTGGCCAGTACCAAAAATGGTTCTTCTAATTTATATGTTGTATCGCCAATGGTTACTTGCCTTTCCTGCATAGCTTCCAGCAAAGCACTCTGCACTTTTGCAGGTGCACGGTTTATTTCATCGGCCAAAATAAAATTGGCAAAAATGGGGCCTTTGCGAACCACAAAATCCGCCCGCTGTTGATTATAAATCATCGTGCCTATTACATCTGCCGGCAATAGATCGGGTGTAAATTGTATGCGGCTGAAATGGGCATGAGTGGCTTGTGAAAGTGTTTTAATAGCCAATGTTTTGGCAAGCCCCGGAACCCCTTCTAATAAAACGTGACCACTGCTCAACAATCCAATCAGTAACCTGTCCAACATATATGTTTGGCCAACTATAACTTTTCCTACTTCTTTTCGCAATGTTTCTACAAACCTGCCCGCGTAGCTAACCCTGTCATTCAACTGGCGTATTTCTTCAGCCGTTCTTTGCATGATAAAATTTTATAGGTACCGAAAATACGAAGCCTCTTAGCAAAATGCCTGCTTCCTTTTAAATTCTGGTTAAATAATCAGCATCTGTCTTTATAAAAATTTATAAACTGTAGATTTACGATGAAAATATTTTTTTATGAAGTATCCATTTTTAATTTGCCTGTCTTTTTGTTTTGCTTTTTTAGGATGTGAAAAAGATAATTCTAAGTCTTCCACACCTACTAAAACAGAGCTTATCACTAAAAGCTCCTGGAAATATGATAACGCGGGTATTGATATAGACAGAAATGGTGGAATTGATATACCCCCACCCGCAGGTACTTTAGAAGCTTGTGATACAGATAATTTTTTATTACTTTCTGCAAATGGAACGGGGTCTGTTGACGAAGGGCCCACTAAATGCGATGCAACATTTCCGCAATCTGCTCCGCTAACCTGGAGCTTTAGCAGTAACGAGACCGTATTAAATCTTAATGGAGGTGGAGTTTTAGGTATTAACGGACAATTTAAAATCCTGGAACTTACCGATATAAAACTTAGCCTTTCCAAGGATACTACTATTCCTTTTTTTGGTCCGGTGGCATTGATAGCTAATTTGAAACATTAGGAGAACCTCACCCCAACCCTCCTGCCTCATCCGCCCTTCGGGCACCTTCTCCCAAGGAGAAGGGAAATGGAATTGGCATAATTCGGAGAGGGAGCATAGACCCTCTAAACAATAACCCCACAGGGTAGAAACATTTTCAGGAAAGATATTTTGCTACAATTGGTAATCGCCTGCCTACACCAAAAGCTTTTGCGCTTACACGAATGATGGGACAAAATTGATTGCGTTTATATTCGTTAGTGTTTACCAGTTTAAGCACACGTGCAACCAAAGAAGCCTCGAAGCCCTGTGCAATAATTTCTTTGGGTCCCTGCCGCATTTCAATATATTGGTATAGCACCCTGTCCAATATGTCATAGTCAGGAAGGCTGTCACTATCTTTTTGATCCGGCCTTAATTCCGCAGAAGGTGCTTTTGTTAAAATAGATGATGGTATTAATTCTTTATCACGGTTAACAAATTTTGCCAGCGCATACACTTGTGTTTTATATAAATCTCCCAAAACACCTAAACCCCCCGCCATATCGCCATATAAGGTTCCATAACCTGTTGCCAGCTCACTTTTATTAGAAGTATTCAATAAAATATAATTGAATTTATTTGCCAATGCCATTAATAAATTACCGCGTGTACGGCTTTGGATATTTTCTTCGGCAACACTAAAAGGCAGGTCTTTAAAAATGGGACTGAGCGTATTTAAAAAAGAATTATACACTTCTTTTATGGGAACAATGTCGTATGGATTACCGAGGGTTTTACTTAACTTTTCTGCATCCGACACTGAATGCCCGGAAGAAAATTCTGATGGCATTAATAATACATGTACATTTTCTTTTCCTAAAGCTTCCACAGCTAAAACCTGCACCAGGGCACTGTCTATCCCTCCGCTTGCGCCAAGGGTTGCTTTTTTAAAGCCCATTTTATTGAAATAATCACGCATGCCTAAAATAAGAGCGTGGTAGATTTCATTTATATTTTTTTTATCTGTCAGGTATTCAAGTGTATCTGAACCATGACCTACTTCTGCAGCAGAATAATAATATTTTTTTAAGGCCCCCTCCAACTCCGTTGGGAGGGGAGAGACC
>JALZIY010000208.1 GCA_030860085.1 Bacteroidota bacterium
AATAACAATTTTTCGCGTTATTATGCTAATGGTCCACACCTGCACCAATACCTGCAGGAAATGAATGAAGAAGTTTTTAGCAAATATGATTGCATGTCCGTTGGTGAATGTGTTGGCGTAGACGTAAATGAGGCACTGCAATTTGTAGATGCTGAAAAAAGATCTTTAAATATGTTTTTTCATTTTGACTCCGTAAATTATGGTTATAAAGAAAATGAATTTAAACAGCCCGACCCTGATGGCTGGGACCTAATTGGGTTTAAAGAAATTTTTACAAGATGGAATGATGTATTTGCCCAGAAAGGATGGGGCAGTATTTATCTTGGAAACCACGATCAGCCAAGGATGGTAAGCCGTTGGGGAAATGATTCGGCTGAATATCGGTATGCCTCATCCAAAATGCTGCTCACATTTTTATTGACCATGCGGTCAACTCCTTATATCTATATGGGAGATGAAATAGGAATGGCAAATATCCGGTTTAATGCTATTGAAGATTACAGGGACATAGAAACATTGACAATGTATCAGCAACTAAAAAATAACGGTGGTGATGTAAATTATTTTATTGAAGGGCAAAAGGCTACAGCAAGGGACAATGCACGTACACCTTTTCAATGGAATGAAAAAGCACAAGCCGGTTTTGCTTCCGGAAAACCCTGGATAAAAGTAAACCCTGATGCAGCTTTTGTAAATGTTGCCATGCAGGAAACAGATGAAGATTCTGTGCTAATTTATTTTAGAAAGATGGTAAAGCTGCGCAGGCAATTGCCTGAAGTGGTATATGGAAATTATGAATTGATCGACAAAAAAAATGATAATGTATATGCATATACCAGGACTTTGAGTGACAAAAAAATTTTGATAATTCTTAATTTCTCAAAAACAAATACAACATTTACTATTCCCAACAACATTGGTGTGCCCGGTGAGATTTTAATAAATAATTTAAGAGGAATTACTATGCAGGAAAGCGTTATAAAACTACAACCATACCAGGCGGTAGTTATGAGGCTGTAATAAAAACTTTTAATGAACCTGCTCACACTATTTAACTTCCCTGTGAACCGCCACTGCAATTTTAGAATCTGCAGTTCCATAATATAAAAACCATCGTGATTTAAAATATACCAGCCCTTCTAAAAAACAAACATTGTTCACCTGGCCGGTGATCTCATAGTCTTTATCTGGTTTAAAAAAATTCTCCTCACATCTGTCCAGCACTTTTGTAGGATCTTTTTTGTCTAAAAGAACCTGGCCTGCAGCGTACACTCCATCTGGTAATGATTTATCTCCAAACGTAGGACTGTTCCTACTGTTGTAGATAAAAAGAATTCCGTCTTTTGTGATAATTGCGGGAGGGCCCGGCTCTACCAACTCACTGTCAAATTTATTTTTCCTGGTCCCAAAAAGTATTTTAAAAGCCTCATAGTTTTGCAGCGAATCAAATTGCTTTTTAGCAGGATCAGTTTCCGGGACAGGAGTCCAGTCAATTAAATTTTTTGAGGTAGCCATGTAGATGTTTGAGTCTCCCCAGTACATCCAATACGTGTCCTTGATCTTTGTTGCTACCAGCTTACTTCCTTTTCTTGTGCAAATAATAGAGCCTGACTTTGACCAGTAGTCAACATACTTACCCCCTTCAGTCTTTTTAAAAACTGATCCATGCTTTTTCCATTTCATAAGGTCTTTTGAAGTTGCAATAAAAAGCCTTGCCGTGGTTCCGTCATAAGCCGTATATGTCATGTAATACGTTCCTTTATCATCCTCAACTATCCGGGGGTCTTCGCAGCCACCTTCCCACTCAAATTTTTTGTATTGGTCGTTGTCAGGATATAAAACCGGTTTTTGCAAACGTTTAAAATGAAGACCATCAGAACTATATGCCAATCCAATTCTCGAAGTTCCTGCAGGCAATCCTATTACGTCCTGCGCCCTATATAAAAGATACACCTTGTTGTTCCGTACTACGGCAGCAGGGTTAAATACATCTTTTTCTTCCCATGCCACTTTGCTCTTGCGGATAGGATCGGTGAAGGCTGCTTTTGATGGCATCAAACATGGATTAACTGCATCCTGTTTTACAAAAGGAACCAGCATCCATTTCTTTTCCTGTGCAACAGATGGAGAAGCAAAAAGGAATAAGCACGTAAATAGAAAAAAGAAAGAGTGTAAAAAAAATTTCATCGTAGTATTTTTTATAATGATGATTAGCTAAAAATAGCCTTTCCCCTAAAGCCTTACTTTTAAACATTCACTCTGCATTATTTCAGATTGAGATAGTGAAACACTTAACACATTAGCATCCATTGTAAACTGATACCAAATTAAATTTACAACCGTTGTTTTTATGTTTAATTTTACTGATATAAAATTTTATGAAAAAGATATTATTTGGGTTGATCGTTTTTGTTTTAGCTGCCTGTAATAATAATAGCGAAAGCACAACAATCACCGATACAACTGTAAGTAACACTTCGGGTGTGGAAAATGTAAATGGGAATCTTCCGGATACAACAAATACGATAACGATAGACGGGGGGAAACCTGAAACAACTCCTATAGATACCACCCGAAATCCCAGGGATACAATCCGTAGATAACTTAGGCAGTCAGGTTTAAAGCTTTCATGTAAGTTGCACCGGTCTCGGCTGCTTTTAATGGAGTAGTCCCATCATAACGCTCCTGCTCCACTATATAAAATTTTTTGCCTTCTTTGTTTGCCTGTTTTATAATAGAAGGAAAGTCTATGCTACCTGTACCAACTGTAGTGCTGGCATTCGTTTCGGTTGACAGCGTATTTTTTATACGGTCTTTTATATGGAATAATTTAAACCGTTTCGGATATTTATTGATCCATTGAACAGGATCCTGGCCAGCCGTTACCACCCAATAAATATCCATTTCATAATCTACTAAAGCCTGATCAGTTTCTTTCATCAACAGGTCTTGTGGTAGTTGTCCTTCCAGTGGCTTGAAAGAATAATCATGATTGTGGTAAGCAAAACCAATTCCGTTCTTTTTACATACTGCACCACGTTCATTAAATTTTTGAGCTGCTTTTTTATAATCATCAAGTGATTTCTGTGGGCCAAGCCAGGGACAAATCAAGTAGTTCATTCCAATAGCAGCGGCATCTGCTGCTTTTTGTTCAAAATCTTTATCAATATCAGTATGGCTGGAAACTAATTTCATTCCAAGATCATCCATATATTTTTTAAACTCCGTATTCTTCATACCCCAGAACATACCTAACTTATCATGCTCATAGCTTTCAATTTGCTTATAACCAAACGAGGCTAATTGTTTTAAAACGCCTTTTGGATCTTTCGGCATATCATCTCTTAGTGTGTATAATTGAATGCCAAAATCCTGGTTGTTTGCGCTTATAACATTCGAAGAAGCACAGCCTGCAAGCTTAGCCGCCACACCGCTTAGGGCCACGCCGGATGCCAGTGTGGAAGCAAGTTTTATAAAGTCTCTTCGTCTATATGACATAAAATAATTTTAGTTATGCAAAAGCTTTGTCGCCTTTTTTATATGGAATGCATCCTTCATAACGCCCTGGCACAGGAGTATGTCTTCTTGCCTGTTTGGTGCCTATTTCTGATGTAAAATATCCTAACAATGTAAGTTCCTTCATCATCCTGAAATAATGGGAAGGATCCTCGGGTTTTTTATTTTTCATGTAATCTTTCTGTTCTTTGTCTAATGCAATCAACAGATCTTTTCTCTGTTGCGGCGATGCTTTTATAAAGCTATTGTCAAACTGCTTTTTAGAAAGATCATCCAGTTTTTTCAACCCCTCTTTAAATACTTTTTGATTGGCCGGCTCATAGCAATCATTTACCATTACAGTCATAAACTGCCCTATTTTAGCCGCTTTCGCACCCGGTGTACTGGTAGCAGGTAATATAGTATCTCCTATTTCATCCAGGTAAGCAATATCGGTTTCACTAAACGATTCGCCATCTTTTGGTTTAGTATCGCAACCAGTGATAAATACGTTGGCGCCCACTAAGGTGCCACCCAGCAGGAGTGATATGTATTGAACTGCTTCTCTTCTGTCCATGTTTCTATAAGTTTAAAGTTTTTTAGTTTACGAGTTCACAAGTTTACGGTTTGCAGTTTACGGTAGATCGTTCTCATTGCCTATTGCTCATTGCTCATTGCCCATTGCCTATTGACCATTCACCACTCACGTCCTCACAAAACCAAACTATATCCTTCCCTGTATTGTCGTTTTACAAACTGGTTTACTTCATCAAAATTGGTAACCTTCATATTGTTATTATCCCACAAAAGTTTTATATAACGACCGGGAAATGTAAACCCTTTACCATCTTCCCTCGGCTTCCGAATATCATTTGCTCTTATAGCAAGGTTTGCCATTAACAAGGCTTCCGTTAATGGGCCTGCTGTTTCAAAAGGCGAGCTCATTTCTTTTTTCCCATGTCCGGCTATGCAACCTTCCACCCATTGGGCATAATGACCATTTGCGCCTTCAGGAACACGGGCAATTTTCTGCTTTACTTTCACTTGTTCATTACGGGTTAACGGCAACAATTTCGGATTAGCGCCATAAGTGCCACACATCATTTTACCTTTTGTTCCTACAAACAATGTTCCATTCCCCCCATCTCCAAAAGTTTCATTTGCTTGCAGTTCATCCGGGCGGGCAGGCTGAACGCCCCCATCCATCCAATGTACTTTTACTTCACTTTTGGTTTTATTTGTTCGTGGAAAAGTTAGTGTAATATGACTTGAAGGCGGGCAACTATCCGGAAAATATCCTCTTTTAAATTCATCTACATAAACACTGCCTACACTGGCTTGTACATCCTTTGCATACTGTATATTCAATACACGAAAAGCCGGCTCCATGATATGACAACCCATATCTCCTAATGCGCCGGTACCATAATCCCACCAGCCACGCCAGTTAAAAGGAACCAATTTTGGCACGTAATCTTTATAAGGAGCAGTTCCTAACCAAAGATCCCAATTCAACTCTTTAGGGACATCTGCTTTTGCCACGGGCCAGGGAATACCCTGGGGCCAAACCGGACGGTCTGTCCAGCAATAAACGGTATGAACATTTCCAATTTCGTTAGCATCATACCATTCCATTAATTGACGTACCCCATCGCCTGATGCGCCCTGGTTACCCATTTGCGTAACTACTTTATAACGTTTGGCAGCATCCGTTAAAACCCTTGCTTCATAAATATCATGCGTGAGGGGTTTTTGCACATACACATGCTTGCCTAATTGCATAGCTGCTAACGTAGTTACCGCATGATTGTGATCAGGAGTTGATACGGAAACCGCATCAAAGTTTTTTGCTTCTTTATTTAAAAGTTCACGCCAGTCTTTATAATATTTTGCTTTGGGAAAACTTTTGATTGAATTAGCTGCCCTCCTATCATCAACATCACATAAAAATGCAATTTCCGCTTTACCGCTTTTATAAAAGCTCATGATGTCGCTTTCACCTTTCCCTCCCACACCCACGCCTGCTATCAGTAATTTATCGCTGGGTGCAGTAAAACCTTTTCCGCCCAATACATGCCGCGGAACGATCATAAATCCCGCAGTTACAATTGCTGTATTCTTTATGAAGTTTCTGCGATTGCTATTTGATAAATTCTTAATTATATCAGGCATATTGTCTATTTAAAAATTAATTAAATGTTTCCTTTTTTTAATTCTTTGACAGCAAAATCACAGGCCCTGGCTGTTAACGCCATATAGGTGAGCGATGGGTTTTGACAAGCCGCAGATGTCATGGCAGCAC
>JALZIY010000210.1 GCA_030860085.1 Bacteroidota bacterium
TTCTGTACTCTATCTAATTCTTTTAATCGCTGTGAAGGTGTCATGCTGGCAAAATATTGTAAAAAGAAAAATTCCTGTTCCTCAAACGACTTAAAACATGTATCCTGTTTTTCATTTTCAAATTTAAAAACTTTTGTGTTCTTCAACCCAACCCTTAATATAATCAGCTATTTCAACAGTGGTAGTACCAGGTGGAAATAATTTTCCAACTCCCATTTCATTCAATAATTTCATATCGTCTTCCGGAATAATTCCGCCACCGGTTAACAACACATCATTCATAGTTTTTTCTTTCATCAGTTTGATAAGTTTTGGAAAAACTGTCATGTGTGCGCCAGATAAAATGCTGATACCAATTGCATCTACATCTTCCTGCAAAGCGGCACTTACCACCATTTCAGGAGTTTGACGCAGCCCTGTATAAATTACTTCCATACCCGCATCCCGAAGTGCAGTGGCAATAACTTTTGCTCCGCGGTCATGCCCGTCCAGTCCAACCTTGGCCACTAAAACACGTATGGGTCTGTTTATTTTGTTCATTAATAAGATGCGTAAAATTAGATGAATAAGACAAAGATATTATTGGCCAAATTTTGCTTTCATTTCTTTTAAACCGTTATTAGCCAAATGCCATGCACTGTCTGATCCATTTTCAAAAAAAATAATTTTATCACCATGCTGTCTTGATAAAGGATTGTTGACTGAGTCAATTACGGTTATTTGCCCGAAATGTTGAAATACTTCATCATCTTCTTCAGGCATTCTTCTACCTATGAACAGCAAATGTTTAAAATATGATCCTTCGGGGATCCATAATAAAAAACTGCCGTTATCGCTGATTATTTTTCTTTTGAATAAATCATCCTTTGCATAATATTTTAACGCACCAGCCTGGCCATAACTCCGGCAATAAACAATTGTATTTTTTTTAATTGAATCTGGCAATAGCACAAAAACGTTTTCACTTTTTTTAGCAAGCTCTTTCCACCCTAACATGTCTGCAAAGTCTTGTTGTAACGGATGCTGTTTTTGATCTTCCCATTTTAATAACCCCAATTTTTCCAAACCCATTTTTTTATTTGTAACCGCCATATTTTTTGGGCTTTCTACTCCTAATAATATGGGAATAAAAGGTATGGATAAAATTAGAATTAAACTTACTGAAGCATAACGCATCCATCTTCTTTTAACACTAATATGCTCAATCCATACGCCACCTGCTGCCAGTAACATAGGATACACTCCCAATGCATAATAACCTTTGCCGCTTCCCAACATCAGTAAGGCGATTACAGCTAAATACATATATGCAATAATGCGAAACGCCTTGTTCTTTAAGAGCCAGGTTAATCCCCCGATCCATACAAACAATACCGGCAATAGCATTAAGAGTTGTTCCTTTATAAAATCTATTTTATTAATGTATTTAAGTTGAGTGTCTCTCAATTCATCCATATGCTGAATTAAGGGCCAGTTGTGAAAATATTGCCATAAAATATTAGGCAGGATAAATAGTAATCCTAAACTTACAGCTGCCCAAAAATGTTTTCTCTGCAATATTGTTCTGTGCTTTGTTAGCAGGATGGAAATAAAAATAGCTGCCACAAAAAACAAGACAGAATACTTGCTCCACCAGCTTAACGCTAAAGAAAAACAAAGCAGGTAAAGATATTTGTCTCTTTCTGTATTTATAAATCGGAGCAGGTAATAAGCGCTAAGCGTCCAGAAAAAAATATCAAGAAAGTTGGGTTGAAAAAGAAAATGAATCCGCATGTAAGCAGTTAATATAATACCTGAAGCTGCTATAATCTGTGCAAATAATTTTCCACCTAACTCTTTTACAATACCTGCTGTTGCCAGTAAAGTAAAAGAACCGAATAGAGCTGGCCAGAACTTTACCCAGAAAAATGAACCGCCCAAAAATGAAGAGATAAAGGCCAATAAACCAATTAACGGAGGATTTTCAAGGTAGCCAAAAGCCAAATGCTGACCTTGTTCATAATATAAATATTCATCACGGTGAAGTTCAAAAGCAGGATGCGATAATAAAAAAGGCAACACAAATTTGATGGCTGCCAGCAGTACAATAATTGATGAGTAATTATTTCCCATATTGCAGTGCGCTAAACTACAACAAACATTTATACCATATTTCTGTACGTTGTAATTTCAAGTATGCAATACAGAAAATTTGGAAATACAAATTTGCAGGTTAGCGAAGTAGGATTTGGTAGCTGGGCTATTGGTGGCAGTGCAATAGTGGGCAACACACCAATTGGTTGGGGAAAGGCAGATGATGAAGTTTCTAAAAAAGCAATAACCGCAGCGATTGAAGCAGGGATCAATTTTTTTGATACAGCCGATTTTTATGGATTAGGCCATTCTGAAAATTTATTAGGTGAAGTGTTAAGGAAAAATACAGACATAATCATTGCTACAAAAGTTGGTCATCGAAATATTAATAATGCCATCACCTTAGATTATTCAAAAAAATATATTCTTGAAGCTTGTGAAGCCAGCCTCAAAAGACTGCAGCGGGAAACTATCGATTATTACCAATTACACTCTGCCCGGCTATCTCATTTACAAAACGGAGAATGTATTGAAGCCATGCAAGCATTAAAAAAACAGGGAAAGATCCGCTACTGGGGCTTATCATTAAATACATTTTATCCTGAACCGGAAGCTGATTTTTTAATGCAAAATAATTTGGCTGATGGCTTTCAATTAGTGTTTAATATCATTAACCAGCGTGCATATGATTTAATAAATAAAGCCGGTGAAAAAGGCTACGGCATTATTGCACGCATGCCTTTACAGTTTGGGTTATTGACAGGGAAATTTTCATTCGCCACTTCTTTCAATGTAGATGATCATAGAAGTTTTCGTTTAACACCGGAAGTATTGCAAAAAACCTTGTCTTTTTTAGAAAATAAAGTTTGGATAATTAAAGAAAAAGAAAAATTAAATGAAACAGGGCTGGCGCTTAGTTTTATACTAAGCAATGAAAATGTAAGTACAATTATTCCTGGTATTCGTACACCAGAGCATGTAGAAAAAAATACGAGCGGCTTAAAAAAGCTCAGTGAAAAGAATGTCAGCTATCTGTTGTCCTTAGCGGGCAATGAATTAAAACCAATTATGGAGTTAATAGAAAAAACAGGCTAATCTTTAAATGCAGACAAGGCTTCTTTTATTCGCTGCCCGGTTTCGCCTTTACCTAAAACTTCAACAATATCAAAAACAGGCGGGCCAAATTTTCCGCCAACTAACATAATACGGAAAGGCAGTTGCAGCTCTCCTGGTTTTATATTACACAGCAGCGCCAGGTTTTTAAATGCATTTTCAATAAATGCACTATTCCATTCAGTTATGCTTTCTAATTCTGCATATAAGTTTTCAAAAAAAGAAACCTTTGCTTCATTCCATTTTGATTTTATAGAGTCTAAATCATAGTCTGTGGGAGGGGTAAAAAAGAAATATAATTGATCATAAAAATCTGTCAATAAGCTACAGCGGTCTTTTACAAGACTTAACATTTTTTCAAACTTTTCAATATCGGTTATCCTTATGCCTCTTTCTTTAAATAAACCGGAAACGAGAAACGAGAAACGAGAAACTGGTAGCTTCTTTATCCATTCATGATTGTACCACTTTGCTTTTTCAAAATCGAATTTTGCACCGCTTTTATGTACTTTCTCAATAGAAAATTTTTGAATTAATTCTTCTAAAGAAAAAATTTCCCGTTCGGTGCCGTCGTTCCAACCTAACATGGCTAACATATTCACAAACGCCTGCGGCAGAAATCCCTGCTCTCGAAATCCTGTAATTAATTCATTTGTTTTTGGGTCTGTCCACTGCATCGCGAATACAGGAAAACCATATTTAGCCCCGTCCCGCTTGCTTAATTTACCATTAGGTCCCAATATTAATGGAAGATGTGCCCACTGTGGCATTGCGTCCTTTCCAAATAAATACCGCCACAGCAAAACATGCACCGGAGCACTTGGTAGCCATTCTTCACCACGAAAAGCATGTGTGATCTGCATGAGATAATCATCTACAACAACAGCTAAATGATAGGTGGGCATTCTATCCGCTTTTAGTAAAACCTTATCATCTACCAAACTTGTTTCGAAACTTACCTCGCCACGTATCATGTCGGTAAAAGAAATTGTTTCATTTTCAGGCATTTTTATACGGATAACATAGGGTACTTCTTTTACCAACAATGCTTCTACTTCACCGGCATCAAGTGTTAATGAATTACGCATTTGCATGCGTACTGAAACATCGTATTGAACGCTTCCATTAGTATCTGTCCGTAAGCGTGTACGCATTGCTTCTAATTCTTCAGGAGTATCAAAAGCGTAATAAGCAAAACCTTTATTTATCAACTCATCTGCATATTTTTTATAGATTTCTTTCCGTTCGCTTTGGCGGTAGGGTGCAAATGAACCACCATGTTTTGGACTTTCATCAGGCTCTAAACCGCACCAGCTAAGTGTTTCGTTAATATATTCTTCCGCACTTGTTACATACCTGCTTTGGTCTGTATCTTCTATGCGTAATACAAAGTCACCTCCACATTGCTTAGCAAATAAATAATTATATAATACTGTGCGTACACCTCCTAAATGTAAACCGCCGGTAGGGCTTGGTGCAAAACGTACACGAACTTTTTTTTGCATACTGCCCAAAAGTAAGATTTATTAGATGTTTGTATTTTTCATTTCTTTGTTTCCGTTGTCCAAATCGATTAGTCATTTCTTTCTAATCCCGTTCCTTCCTTTTTTTTTGTTTTTAATCAAGCTGAATAACTTAAATGGACTTTTGTTGCAAGTTTATTGAGTTTAACGAAAGTGCTGCATTTAAAGGTTTATTTACTATTGAGCGGAAGCCTTACACAAACGAGCAACGAAATCAATTGAATTACTGGAGTTGGATACATACAAATATCTTTGAGTAGCATGCAAAAATACTTTATTAAAACGCCTTGGATTGTAAAAAAAATGTTTCCAAATTATATATGGAACATGCCGGCAAATAATAATGCTGTCTACCTGACTTTTGATGATGGCCCTCATCCACGTATCACTTCGTGGGTGCTGGATGAACTAAAGAAATACAATGCAAAAGCAAGTTTTTTTTGCATTGGAAAAAATGTTGTGAAGCATCCGGATATTTATTATCGGATAATAAGCGAAGGCCACACAGTTGGAAATCATACTTACAACCATTTAAATGGATGGAAAGTTTCTGATGAGAAATATATACATGATATTAATGAAGCAGCAAGGTATATATCCACAAATTTGTTTAGACCTCCTTATGGCAGGATAAGGGCAAACCAATTCCACAGGTTGAACAAGGCAATGCAAAAAGAGTCAAAAATAATAATGTGGGATGTGTTGAGTGCTGATTTTAACGCGGCTATTTCGCCGGAACAATGTTTGAAAAATGTCATTTCAAATACAGTACCTGGTTCTATTATTGTTTTTCACGACAGCGAAAAAGCTTATACAAACTTAGTTCACACGTTGCCGGCAGTAATGCAACTATTAAATGAAAAAAAATGTCTCTTAAAAAAGATTGAATTTAATTAAGCGAAGAAGGTTTTCAAACCCGGCCTGTTGTAAATAATTAGGGCCTGGGTAGAAACCCTGGCCCGTTTTTAATCCGTACCCTATGAAAACTGGTTTAAAGGTATAAACTTTTTATTTATTCCTACAAAGTTATTTGGCATTAATTTCTAATATTTGCCAGGTTAGCTATCACCACCTCCTCCATTTCCATATTTTATAATGCTCATTCCATTGATTATTAACGTCTTTTTTTGAGAGTGTGGGTATTTTTATTTTTTAAAAAAATATAAATTTTTTCAGCAGCTTTGTTATGCAACTGTTACTATGCAGCTAATTGATACGCATGCACATATTTATTTGCCAGAATTTGATAATGACAGGGTCAATATAATAGAAAATGCCAGGATGGAAGGTATCGATTTAATTTTTATGCCTGCTATTGACTCTAAAACCCATGAGGCAATGATAGAGTTGGAACAGCAATATAGCAGTTGTAAATCTATGATGGGCCTGCATCCTTGTTCTATTCTGGATAAAAATGAAGAAGAATTAAACATAGTTGAGCAATGGCTTAGTAAGCGAAAGTTTATTGCCATTGGTGAAATTGGTTTAGATTTTTATTGGGATAGAACTTTTATAGATCAGCAATACAATACTTTTCACCATCAAATAGGTCTTGCAATAAATCATCGGTTGCCAATTGTTATTCATTCCCGCAATGCTATTGATGAGTGTATCGGGGTAATTAAACAATACCCTGGTTTAACAGGTGTTTTTCATTGCTTTTCGGGTAATCTTCACCAGGCGGAACAAATAATTCAAAACGGTTTTTTATTAGGTATTGGTGGCGTGGTAACTTATAAGAATGCAGGTTTAGATAAAGTAATTCAACACATTAGTCTTAATTCCCTGGTTTTGGAAACGGATGCACCTTACCTCGCCCCGGTTCCGTTCAGGGGCAAAAGAAATGAATCTAGTTATCTAACCTATATAGCCAAAAAAATGGCAGGTATAACTAATAAACAAATGGAGGAAGTAGCCCTTGTGACAACGCAAAATGCTATGAAACTTTTTAAACTCCCTTAAGTTATTGTATTTTCGCCTCCCCTTTAAAATTAATGGAGACTTGTCCGAGTGGTTGAAGGAGCACGCCTGGAAAGTGTGTATATGGGAAACTGTATCGAGGGTTCGAATCCCTCAGTCTCCGCTGGGGTTCAAACAGTGAGGCTTTGTTTGTCCCTTTTTTAATTTCCCCCTTGTATCTTTTGCGGCGCTTGCAATCAGCACAAAAATGGCGTTTACTTTTCGGTTTGAAATATCTCTTTTTCCCTTGGAGTAAATAATTCCATCCCGAAACAGAAGCTTTTGGAACTTTTCTTTATTGCTCACTACTATAAGTCCATCACGACGGATTATTTAATGATCAATAAAAGTTGGGTGGAAATATTAAAGACTTAGCTGTTAGTTTAATAAAAAACAGTTCTTAAGCCTACAGCCTATCTGGTTGAAGCTTAAACCGGTATAGCGCCTGAAATATAAGTAAAAACCTTTTTTAATGGCAAGCAATATCAATTATATATTACTATTTAATCTAAAATTGATTACAAATAAATTCCGTTCGTAAGCTTTGTATGTTTTCGACCCTGGCAGTCTCTTTTCATAGACACACAAGAACTTATTGATACAGCCAAAAAGGCAACAAGGCCGAACATAAGAAGAAATCTTTTCATAATGTAGGTATGTTTAAACAATAAAGGTTGTTCAGTGGATTGGGTAGAGTTTGGTCATCAAAGGCTAAACGGAAGTATGTCGGGTTTATTGTAGAATGCTAAAATAACATGCATTATTTATTTTTCCTACTTTGCTAATTTTAATATCAATTTATTTGCAATTAAAAACAAAATGAAACAGTCCTCTTAGTGTACAACTGCCCTTACTTTGCTTATCGCCCTGCAATAATGATAAGATAGTTACACACAAAGAAAAATGAAGATGGCACTACAACCACCACATCCTACGATCTTGGGAATGTGGAGAAAGGCGCTGACGAGATGACAAAAAAAATGGAGGAGTTACAGACCTTAAACCTCTTAATCTGGATCAGTTAAAATCATTGCTTCAAGAAGAACTGTCCACCATAAAGCGTACGAGCTTTAATACAAATGGCATTATGGAAGCTGTTAGTCAGGGTGAATACCACAAAGATGATAATACAGAAATTAATGCGGCGATATATGATTGCGCTGGAGTAAGTGGTGCAGGTATGTTTGTAATGATATATTGGACAAAAATGAACATGCAATCAGAAAGTTCAGATAGGCTATACAAAGACAATCGACTTTAAAAGTGGAAAAGCAGTAGAGAGTTATGAAAAAGGAAGTAATCAAACCACGCTTACCTACGTAGCAAATGATAGGTTGGTGGTTGTTATTACCGGAAAGAATGTTAACAACCAGGGATTGCGGCAGTTAGCAGAAAATGTAAACTTGAAAGTTTGAACTGGAAGCCCCCATCCCCTAAGAGGTTCCAGTCTAAAATTTAAATTTGATTTCAAAAGTAGATGCAAGAATTTGAAGGCACCCTTATTATTTCAGAACACCCAGTTCCTTACCGATTTTTGTAAAAGCAGCAATAGCTGTGTCCAGGTGTTGCTGTTCATGCGCTGCGCTGATCTGTACCCTGATCCTTGCTTGTCCCTTTGGCACTACCGGGAAAAAGAACCCGATTACATAAATACTTTCCTGTAAAAGTGCATCAGCAAATTTGGCGGCAAGTATAGAATCATATAGCATAATGGGAACAATGGGATGTTCGCCGGGCTTTATATCAAACCCCGCTTCCGTCATTTTAGCCCTGAAGTAGATTGTACTGTTTTCCAATTTATCTCGCAGTGTTGTAGTTTCACTCAACATATCTAGCACAGCAATGGAAGCACCGGTAATAGAAGGGGCTAACGTATTGGAAAAAAGATAAGGACGGCTTTTTTGGCGTAGCATATTAATGATCTCTTTTCGTCCGCTAGTAAATCCACCGGAAGCTCCTCCTAATGCTTTACCTAATGTGCCTGTAATAATATCAATTCTTCCCATTACGCCCCTGTGTTCATGTGTGCCCCTTCCTGTTTTACCCATAAAACCGGAGGCATGACATTCGTCTATCATTACAATCGCATCATATTTATCAGCGAGGTCACAGATCTTATCTAATTGTGCAATGGTACCATCCATGCTAAAAACGCCATCCGTAACAATGATCCTGCTACGTGCGTTAGAAGATTCTTTGAGTTTTTCTTCAAGGTCCTGCATATTATTATTCTCATAGCGGTAGCGTTGTGCCTTGCAAAGTCTTACGCCATCAATGATGGAGGCATGATTTAACGCATCAGAAATAATGGCATCCTGTTCATTAAACAATGGCTCAAACACTCCACCATTCGCATCGAAAGCAGCAGCATATAAAATACTGTCTTCTGTACCTAAGAACTGTGCAAGCTTCTGTTCCAGTTCTTTATGTATATCCTGCGTGCCACAAATAAAACGGACTGAACTCATTCCATAACCGTGTGAGTCAATGTATTTATGAGCGGCTTCAATTGTTTTGGGGTGAGATGAAAGACCCAGGTAATTATTAGCGCAAAAATTTAAAACTGTTTTGCCGTTGACGATGATCTCCGCTCCCTGGTCTCCATTAATTACCCGCTCTTTTTTATATAAACCTGCGGTTTTGATTTCTTCTACTTCGTTGCGTATCCGATCAACAAAACGTTTATTCATAGCAAATGTTTAGCTGGCAAATATAATGGTGATGAGGCAGTTTCGTTTTTGGCCGAGGTAGTTTTGTTTTGAAAACAGTTGTACTTATCTTATTATTCCTATTTTTCAATTCCTGTCGGGACTATATGCTTATGTACTAAATAATAAAGGAGTTTTAATTATATCTGAATAGGTATCTGATCTTCCGACTAACACTGTTTTATTTGTAATTTATTAGTCTTGCAAAATCCAAATGGTATTGTGGTATTTTTCAAACCAGGTTCTATTGCACGTTTCATCAAATTTGCTGTGGATGTCAGGAGCATTTTATTAGTCTAAATTTCCCAGGCCAAACCTGTTTTTACATCTTTTTGTAATTTATTTGGAATTTTGTTTGCTACATACAGATTTTATTGATATTCTGTTTGCGATGTGCTCTTGTATAAAAAGAGTTCCGTCACTTCCCAAATATTTCGTTCAATAATCCTGCAAGGTGCACACCTCCTTTTAATAATTGCAGGTTTAAGATGGCTATATGATCGTAATCGTAGCGATAGCTTAATCGTTGGTGAGGTTGTTTGATTTCTCCATATAATTGCCGGCTTACCTCGTAAGATTCAAAAAACCATTCAGTTAATGGTTGCTTTTGCCAGGTCAATCTTTGAGCTACAGTAGTAAAATTAATTGCTTTTACATATTCGGTATAACTCAGTTTTTGAAAATCAATGAGCTGTTCATCCCACAAGCGGTGCAGGTTTGTAGAATCCCGAAACCACATTACTCTTATGCGGTTACCGCCTAAATCTTCTGTACGACCTGTATGCATGGGTTGGTGTATATCTCCCACAAAATGGATCAACAGCCGCAGATACATTCTTTGTTTATCTAAAGGGAGTTTTTTATTTTTTAATTCTTTGCTGATAAAATTGATCTTATTATAAGCATTTGCAGCAGTATCGTTTTTCAGTTTTTCTTTTAATTGTTCATAATTTAATCCGTCGGAAAAGTTTGCAAAATGCCAGTTATACAAGTAATCGTACGCAGTGTCTGATTTTATAAAATCGGCCCAGTTGCTTGCTATGGCCAATGATTCTGTTCCTAATATTCTTTGTATTTCTTTTTTAGCTTTTGCGCTTAGGTAGCTTTCTGCAATAGCCCCAACAATCCGGTGACCCGTGAGGCCCCATGCCATCGCCGATATTGATAAACTGAAGAAGATGGCACCCAATATTATTTTTCTAAAAAGATTCATTGCTTAATGTATTTGTAATGTCAATACTAAAAGTGAATGTAGATGATTTATTTTATGGTAAAGAATGTAGCAAATAAATTTAATAGTGACTTCTCCGGGTAGAATCTTCTTTTTATTTTTTATAGATTAGGAACTCATATTCAGAAAGTAGCTGTCAAAATGTAGATGCGATCAAAACTATTTGTCATTTCTTATCCTTATTTTATGTGCGAACCTGCCAGAAAAGACACTAAAAATGGCTGGTACAATTCTTCGTAGTGTTTTCTTGTAATTATTTTTTAGCAAGAAGTGCTCTATTGTGTATATCGGCTTTCCTTTTAATTGTACCATGAAGGAATTGAAATACTTTAGAGCAAATTGCAAGGGCGTGTATGGTTTACTTTTAATTGTACCATGAAGGAATTGAAATTATATACCACCCGTGCAAATTGACTGTACCTCTAACTTTTAATTGTACCATGAAGGAATTGAAATTGGTCAGCACTGGTGGCAGACCCGAACTTTACCACGCTCTTTTAATTGTACCATGAAGGAATTGAAATTTGATAGTCATGCCATTGCCGCCATAATCTCCCGGCTTTTAATTGTACCATGAAGGAATTGAAATTTGTGTACCGCCGTACCGCGTGTACCGTGCAGAAAACTTTTAATTGTACCATGA
Source organism: Bacteroidota bacterium (assembly GCA_030860085.1). Taxonomy (GTDB): domain Bacteria; phylum Bacteroidota; class Bacteroidia; order Chitinophagales; family Chitinophagaceae; genus Flavisolibacter. Next base: position 11,251 of record JALZIY010000210.1, read on the forward strand.
AGGAATTGAAATAATGAGTAATTCTGATTTGATTTAGTCAGCTTACTTCAATTCCATTTCATTCGATGCTGGTTTTAAGTTAGACGGGTTACCAAGGTGTATTTTTTTTATTGTTTATTTTTCAATGCTAATATTTTTTTCAGGTATTCAACATCCACAAGATCTTTTAAGCGTCCAGTTGATTGTTTATTCTCAATTAAGTTATTGAGGTGAATGATGTGCATTGCTAACCCGTCAATAGTTGTTTGTATTGCATTTTGCTTAGCCGTCTCATACTTCACCCCTGAAATATGGGTCATAAAATCGGTGAGGTCGGGTTTATTGCCAATATGAAATAGTTGCGGCTTAGTGAAATCCCAATTGTCAATTACAGATATTCCTTCTTCGTCAAATTCAAGTTCCTTCAAAGCAAGCAGCAAAAGTTTTTTGTTTTCATTATCAGGTTTGATCCAAATATCCATATCGCCTGTTAAGCGATCATAGCCATGATATATCACTGCATATCCACCTACCAATATAAAATCAACCCTATTATCAATCATCTTTTGAAGGATCAATCTATGGTCGGTATAAAAAATATTCATTCCTCTTTCTTGAATTTTATTTTGCGGTCGGTTTTATTTGTACCCTTATCTTCTTTAAGGCCATATGCACCCATTGACATCTTTTTATTATTTCTCAATAATTCTTCCGGCGATAATGAGGCAAAATATTTTAGCTGGTCGTTTTCCATTTCTTCAAAGGATGTAAAGAAGGTTATTGTCTTTTTTGTTTGATTCGTTTTTGGTGTCATCTGATTTGTTTTATTATTCAAAAGAAAACCATTGGATTTTATTTGAAGTTAGGTAGATGTAGCCGCATCGGCCAAATCAACACAATCCGTTTCATTAATTTCAAGATAGAACTTTACCTCCTCCCATCATAATCATAAGGCAATTGATCAGCTAAATTTTTCCAGCTCCAATAACCCTGGTTCACCCAGCTATTTTGTTCAATAAAATAACCGTTCTCCATTATCAAAATAGCATCGGTTAAATTCACATAAGAGATTTGGGTTTTTACATTTCCAGGAAATTTCATGGCTTGCAGGTATTCCGGTGCTGGTTTTTCTTTTGTATACGTAATACTCACTTTTACAGGAAAAAATAATTCAACATCCGCTGTGGAATCATCTACTAAATAGTAGGCTGTATCGTAAGGATTAACAAGGCGGTCAAATTTTTTTGCATCTGTAGAAGATAGCATATCAACCGTAAAACCTTCCGTGCTTAACGTGCTATCATAGTACGAACGTATAAAATGCAGTCGTGAACCGGTGTAGGCATTTTTTCTTGCGTCTGCCCACTGTTGTTGTTGCGCCGAGTCGCCTTCCATCGGTAAATACAGGCAGTTACCGCGGTAAGAAGAAATAAAATCTTTATTATAATAAACAAATGAGTCCAGTGCATATTGCAGGATGTAGCCCAATGCATTATTGGTGATGCGTAATGGTTCTGTAGCAAGAACTTTTAGTTTATCAGAACGCTTGTAATAATAAAATTTCAAAGCTTCCGGATTTTGAATGGTTGTTTGTTTTGCAAAAGGGGTGGCGCCTATAAAATGTTCTATAAAAAAACTTCCATGCTTAGCCCAGCCGTCCATTACTTCATTGCTGCTTCTTACCACAACTTCGCTTAAACTTTTGTCTTCTTTTTGAAGGGCTATTTCAACTGTTTTGTCTTCGCTCCCTTCTACATTCAGGCGTTGGCTTACATAACCGGTAAATGAAATGACTAATTCGTAACCGCCTTTATTAAACGACAGCTTGAAACTTCCATCGCTTTTGGTGACAGCGCCAATGGTGGTATTTTGAGCAAATACAGAGGCTCCTTCCAAAGGAAGCCTGGTTTCTGAGTCTAAAACATGGCCGTTTACAGAGCCTTGCGCTAAAGCGGTAAGCGTTATAAATAAAATAGAAATAGAAAAAATGGCTTGTTTTTTCATAGGGTTGAATTCTTATGAGCTATAACGTTAATTGCCCCCTTTTCATTGCCTCCTTATAATTTTCGCAGGCATTTTTAATAACAGTATTTAGGGGAGTAAAAGAAAATGACGGGATGGCTTTTAACAGGGAACTGTTATCAAATTCAGTCTTGCTGTGAGCCACCCTGGCAGACTCACGGGTGAGCAGCGGTTTTTCTCCATTAAAAAACGATTTAAAATATTCGATACGCCAGGCAATTTCTCCTAATAAGGGTGTTGCTTCCCGCTGTGGTTTATGTTTGCCAAAATGTTCGGCAATAGTATTAATTAATTGCCGGAACGTCCAATTCTCTGCATTAACAATAAAACGTTTTTCTGTAATGCCTGACGTTAGTAATTGCACTGTAACTTCTGCCACATCTTCCACTCCTACAAATCCATTCACACCTTCCGTGTACCAGGAAAATTCTTTGTAAACATTTTTAAAAATAGCACAACTCGATGCATGCCAGTCACCGTAACCTAGTATAGTGCCGGGGTTTATGATCACTCCATTCAATCCTTCACTGAATCCACGCCACACTTCCATCTCTGCCTTGTGCTTGCTGATGGCATAATGCGTATTGTTTTTACTATCGGTCCATTTTCTTTCTTCATTTATTTTATCAATTTTAATGGTGCGTCCCAATGCAGCCACTGAGCTGATATGTACCAAACGTTTGATGTTATTTTCCAGGGCAATGTTTACCACGTTAGCCGTGCCTTCACAATTGACAGCATACATATTGCGACGGTCTTTTTTATCAAAAGACACGATAGCTGCTGAATGAATAATAGCTTCTACTCCCTGCATGGCATCCGACAGTGCAACAAGGTCTAATACATTTCCTTCAACCCATTCCACTTTTTGCATAATATGTTCCGATATAAAAAAATGAGTAGTGGCAGAACGGCGAATAGCTCTTACCCTATAATTTTTTTTAATTAAATTTTTGATAATATAAGCGCCTAAAAAACCGGTTCCTCCGGTAACTAAAATCATGTTGATGGGTTGATATGTTGAAAGTTAACAAGCGAAAGTACGGCTACACGGAATGAGACGTGAGAATTCTCACCGTTGACGTACGTCATTAGTCATTTGGTGTCAGACGTTTCATTTTTAGTTAGGGCTCCACGTTTGTTTATTAGATTTTACTTACGTCCATAGTCTGCTGGAATTTGTCCCCATGCTGCAGTATTCCATTTCAGTATTTTAGTCTCGTAGTGATTATTCTCAAGCCAGGTTACTGCTCGCTGAATGTGCTCAAATACTTTTGCATTGCTGACAGACTTTTCAAATTTGGTTTTACATTTTTTTTGCTTAACCCATGAAATTGCGTTTAGGCTGTCGCTGTAAATAATTTTGAGTTCCTTCCCTTCTTTCTTATACAATGCAAGTGCATGAACAATTGCCAAAAATTCTCCAATGTTATTTGTCGCCTCGTTATATTCCATTTGAAATATTACTTTCCCTGTCTTTGTGTCAACTCCACGATACTCCGTTGGTCCTGGATTTTGAATGGAAGAAGCATCAACACTTATGCTGTCAAGAATTGGTTCATCATCTGTAATTTCAATTACCTCTGTTTGAGTTTGGCCTGTTGTTAAAAAGATATCAGTCTCCATATTGTCAGGAGGCTTTAAATCAATTGGAAGATTTTTCTTGCCCGACATTACTTTACTTAACCTCTCTGCAATTTGAAATTCAGCGGTGTGTTTTACATCTTTTGAATGTCTAAACGAAATAGAATTGATAGTATTATTTACAACTTTATCCAACTCCTTCCAAAGGTCAGCATGCTTTTTGTTTTTGAAACCTTTCTTTTTCCATTTTTCCAACCATCCTTTCGTCAAGGTGTCAATTACATATCCGTTTGTCAGGTAAACAACAATATTATCCGGCTCTTTTATTCTTTTCAGCCCTTCAGTAATTCCAATTATATCCATTCGTGCATTAGTAGTGTTTGAAAATCCACCGGAAATTTCTTCAATCTTTTTACCATTTATATTTATCACAACACCGTACCCCCCATTTCCAACTAGCTCATCTCCGTCAAGCCGCTCCGAAAAATGACACGAACCGTAAACAAATATTTTCACTTCGTCTGCCATACGTTCTTGTTAATTTTATATTTGCCGGTTGATGTTGAATTGTTGCCAAAGAATAACCTCAAGCACTAATATTCGTAATATCCTTTTTTCGTCTTCCGCCCTAATTCACCTTTATCCAATTTTCCTTTTTGAATGTAAGATGGCCTGAGCCGTTCCGGTTGTCCTAATTGTTCATACACTGAGCAGCTAACGGTATAATTAATGTCATTGCCAATGAGGTCCATTAATTTAAAGGGGCCTAATTTAAAACTCCGGCTTTCCAGCAAGCGATCAATCACCTCAAAATTACTTATGCCTTCTTCCGCCAGGCGCAGGCTCTCAATATAAAAAGGACGGGCCACACGGTTCACAATAAAGCCCGGCGAATCTTTACAAACAACAGGTGTTTTACCCAGTTCTTTTGTTAGCCGTATCAGCCTGTTCATCACCTCCTTATCTGTCTGTTTACCTTTTACCACTTCCACCAATTTCATAACCGGCGCCGGATTAAAAAAATGCAAGCCGGCAACACGTTGTGGATTGTTTACTTTTTCAGCGATAGATGAAATTGAAAGTGACGAGGTGTTGGAGGCTAAAATAGTTTCGCTGTGATTAAGCTCGGCCAACTGGTTAAAAAGGGCTATTTTATCCTCCGCTTTCTCAACAATGGCTTCGATAAAAACATCGGCTATACATAATTGCATATCATTTGTAAAAAGAATCTGTGAAAGTGTTTCTTGTTTTTTTTGAAGGGTTAGTTTATTCTTTTCAACCAGGATTTGCAGGCCAGAGTCGATAGCCGTCTTTGCTTTTTGGAGCACTTCATTATTTACTTCATAAAGTATTGTATAAAATCCTGCCATGGCAAAAACCTGCGCAATGCCACTGCCCATTGTTCCTGCACCGCAAATGCAAACTGTATTAATATCCATTAAAATCTTTATGGTTTAAAATTAGGGGTTGGCCATACAATTATAACTAACTTTATTTTTGAAATAAATAAAATGTCATGAAGAATAAAAAATTGCTTTTAGTGGGCGCCGCTACATTAGCTATTGCCGCTGCTGCCATTTTGTATATAAAAAAGAAAGAAGAGCTTTCTTATGAAAACCCTCCTAAAAAAGCACCGCAACTGGATATTGAAAATCCAGGTTCTCAGGATGATTTTCCAAAACCGCCGATGGCATCGGAGATGGGGTGAAGAATATACAACAAGGAACAAGGAAGACGAAAGTAATGGAAAGATTAGCTGCAGGTAAGAAAGAAGAATGAGCGGCATGTTCAACTCAATTTCCAATATCGATCCTCAATTAATAAACTATTAGTTCATAAAAATTTTCAGGCACTAGATATTTATTAGCCAATCCCCAGAGCTCTTCTGCTTCACTGTTTTTTATTGTATTGATCTGTTGGTAGAAGTAATCTTCCGGCAAATCATTTAAAATAATATTTTTCCAGCGGTTGATAATATGGAAAGGCCCATCCAGGTCGCCTAAAATTGAACCCATCATAAAATTCTGTACCAATAAAAGTTCTTCCGCTCCTACGGGTTCATTTCGCAATCTTTCCATTTCTTTATACACCTCTGCTAATGTAGCTTCACAAACGTCGCGGCCAGCTTCGGTGCTTACCATCCAGGCACTTTGTTGCCGGTGACTTTGCAAATAGCTGTGTATGCCATAGGTATAACCCTTGTCTTCGCGGATATTGCTCATTAACCTCGAGCCAAAAAAACCACCAAACAAATTATTAAGGAGTTGCACTTTTATAAAATCCGGGTGATGACGATTAGGAAAATGCCTTGCCATGCGAATGGCGCCCTGCACACCGTTTGTATCATTTGTTATCCTGTGTTTTTTTTCTACAACCGATGCTACAGCAATATTTGAGATTTCAACCGGGTTATTATTTAAGTCGCCAAGACTTTCATTTAATATTTCAAACAGATTAGCTGGCAATTTACCTGCTACAAATACCACCAATTTTCCATTGAGATAGTAGTCTTTGTAAAAATTGATAACCTCTTCTCTGTGCAACGCATCAAAATCTTCAAAACGGGTATAACGGCCATAGGGATGATGCTCGCCAAACACATAAGCATCAATTAATCTTCCGGCAACAAAATCACTTTTTTTTAAATTGACATTTAACCGTTGCTTCATGTTTTGTTTGTAAATGTCAAGTTCCGGTTCCGGAAAAATGGAATCAGTCAGCAATTCTTTCACTACTGGCATTAATTCTTTTAAATGCTTTGTCAGCGAATGAAGGGTAAGAGTAGCTGTTTCGTTTTGTGATGCCCTGTTTAAATAAGAGCCATAGTATTCAAAATGTTCATTAATGGCAAAAGCATTTTTTGTGCTGGTCCCGTTCTTTAATAAAAAATTAGCAGTAGCCGCAACGAGGTTTTTATTTTCAAACCAGTTACCGGCATAATAAACACATTCAACCATCACTACTTCTTCGGCACCTGCGTTAATCGCATACACATCCACACCATTGTTCAAAGTATATTTTTGATAGGGCTTTAATTTCAGATCAAATTCAACAGCGTCTTTTATATAAGGTGGCTTCTTTCTATTGAGTGCTTTTATTGTTTTTTGCATTACTTTCTTTAATTCTTAGCTAAATACCAAAGCGTACTGCAATTGGCGTCTTGAAAAATAATATTGCTTTCCTTCTGAATATCTTCCGCCGACACTTTGTTGTAGCGGTCTAATTCTGTATTCATTAAAGAGGCATCGCCAAGTAATTCATAAAACGCAAGGCTGTTAGCACGGTTCATTACACTCATATCCTCGAAGGCTATCATGCTTTCTGTTTTATTCTTCACTTTTTGCAGTTCCGCTTCACTTACCTTTTCATTTTTCATTTTTTCTAATTCTTCGCTGATGGCAATTTCTGCGTCTTCCATTTTTACTCCTTTTACCAGTTTCCCTTCAATAGTTAATAAACCTGCATCAACTGTTCCCGAATGATGGCATTCAATATTGCTGAACAACTGTTTTTCTTTTACCAGCGACTGGTACAGGCGTGAGGAACCCCCACCGCTAAGTATCTCAGTAACCAGGTCAGATATGTAATAACGCTGATCAAGACGTGTGTAAATATGCCAGCATTTATACAAGGCATCTAAGGGCACGTCGGCATGAACTTCTAATTTTCGTGATGCCGCTTGAGCCGGTTCTGCTGGTAGTTGACGAGAATATTTTTCACCGCTCACAATAGGGCCAAACCATTTTTCTGACAATGTTTTCACCTGCTCAACGGTTACATTACCCGCTACTACCAGTATGGCATTAGATGGACGATAATGCTTAAAGAAAAAATTTTTTACATCTCCTAATTCTGCCTTTTCAATATGTGATAATTCTTTACCAATAGTTATCCAGCGATAGGGATGAACCTGGTAAGCTAGTTCCCGCATTTTTAACCAAACATCGCCATATGGCTTGTTCAAATAATGTTCTTTAAATTCTTCACACACTACTTTCCGCTGTACTTCCAGGCTTTTTTTGGTAAATGCCAGGGATAACATGCGATCACTTTCCAGCCAGAAAGCTGTTTCTAAATTTTCAGCGGGTAACTGAATGTAATAGTTTGTCAGGTCGTTGGTTGTATAGGCATTGTTTTCTCCACCTGCCATTTGAAGCGGATCATCGTATTCAGGGATATTTTTAGATCCCCCAAACATTAAATGTTCAAACAGGTGGGCAAACCCTGTACGGTAAGGATCTTCATCTTTAGAGCCAACATCATACATAATATTCACCACGGCCATGGGTGTTGACGTGTCCTGGTGCACAATAACCCTTAATCCATTCGATAAAGTAAAACGTTCAAAATTGAGCATAAGGTTGTAAAAGTAATAAAACGTAGAAAGAGAAAATGTAAAGCTTAGTGAAGAATGCTTTTTACTTTAAATTGAAATTCCATTAATTCATCGCCGCGTTTTACGATGAGCTTTATTTGATTGCCGGCATTTTGCAAGCTGGCTTTTAAGTTTTGTAAATTTTGTTCAAAATTTTTATTGATGGCTATGACGACATCGTCTTCTTTTACGCCAGCTTTTTCCGCAGGAGAATCTTTAGCCACATCTCCAATAATAATTAGTCCATTTACAAAATACAATTCAATACCACTGTAGGCATAATCAAACGGCTCTCCAAAATGACCGTTTGGTGTTAAATAAATATCCCGTTTATCATAATTTAAAATAATATTGAACCGTCTCAAAATGTCGCTGCCAATTAAACCGCTCAAATAAGGATAGGAGGTAACATTATAAGTATCCTCAAAAATATAAATCGGTACATTTCGAAACCGGTATGAGCCCAACTTCACCTCCTTTATCACTGTCAAGTGCATATCAATTTTTCCTCCCAGGCCTTCTGCTACTTTTGAGTATAACTTTCGCTTTTTACTCAGTATGGCGCTGTCTTTTATAAAATCTGTGCTGAGCATCAAATTTAAACCGGCACCCAGGTCAAATAAAAAACGCGCAGTAATAGACTCGTTATCCTTAACACGTAGATAGTGCACCGGTAAAGTAGAAATAACAGGCCGCAACAGGTATCCACCTCGTGGATACTTTATACTCCCTTTTGACCAAAATTCAATATAGGAGCTATCGTAATTTAATTTAATGATGTACCTGCTAAGTACAGAATAACCTATAATACCGTCAATCTGCTCGCCGTATACATTTGTTAATATTTGATAATCATTAATATGAAAATTGAGACTGTCAATCGTAAGCCTGGGAAAATGCAGCTTCTGGTTATAAACAAAGCTCACTTTTCTTATGCCGGCAATGCCGCGGATGGTTCTATCTGAAGGCGTGGGTGTTATATCAAAATATTTGATGGTAGTTGAGTCAAGCGAAATACCTCCACTACCACTATCTAAAATAAAATTTAATGTATCCGGGTAAGAAGCAAGCGTCGCTTGCAATAGCACTACACCACCTGTTAGTTGATGAAAAGGAAAACGGGTTAAAAATTTAGATTGCTCAATAAATTCCTCCTGCGCAGAAGAAATTAAATGGGACAGGGAAAATATAATAACCAGGCAGATTTTGCGCATGAATTTTTGGATGACTTTAAGGTAAGACAATAACAAAGGCTTTAATGTTGCAACTGTCAAACCCCCATCCCCTAAAGATAGGGCTTGGAATGTTCCTTCGAACACCATTTGCGCCAATTGCAGCTTAGTTTTGCAAAATGGATCTTTCCCAACTTTATGATAAAGCTTTACGATTTGAATTTTTAAACATTGAAGAAGGCATTTTTCTTTTTGAATTAGCGCCACTGGCGGATTTAATGCTGGTTGCGGACATGCTGCGAAAAAAACAAGTGCCCCATGGAAAGGTTACCTGGCAGATAGACCGGAATGTAAACACCACTAATGTTTGTATTGCCAATTGTAAATTCTGTAATTTTTATCGCATACCCGGTTCGCCAGAAGCATACATTACTGATATGCCTACCTACAGGCAAAAAATAAAAGAAACTATACGATATGGTGGTGATCAGTTATTACTGCAAGGCGGTCATCACCCTGAACTCAGCTTAGATTTTTATACCAAAACTTTCCGCCAGATCAAAGAAGAATTTCCGGATATAAAACTGCATACACTTGGACCACCCGAAGTGGCGCACATCTGCAAGGTCAGCAAGATCAGTCACAAAGAAGCTTTGCAGGCATTAAGAGAAGCAGGCATGGATAGTTTGCCTGGTGCCGGTGCAGAAATTTTAGTGGACAGGGTACGCCGCTTAATTTCAAAAGGAAAATGCGGCGCAGATGAATGGCTGGCCATTATGCATGAGGCACATAAATTAAACATCACTACTTCTGCCACTATGATGTTTGGACATGTGGAAACCATTAGGGAACGATTTGAACATTTGGTAAAACTAAGAGAGGTACAGGACAAAAAACCGGAAACCGTTAATGGCTTTCTCGCTTTTATACCGTGGACATTCCAGGATGTTGATACCTTGCTTACTAAAATTCGCGGGGTACATAATTTAACTACACCCGAAGAATACATTCGCATGATAGCCATAAGCCGGATAATGCTGCCCAATATTAAAAACATACAAGCATCATGGTTAACGGTAGGAAAGCAGACCGCACAACTTTGCCTGCATGCAGGTGCTAATGATTTTGGTTCTATCATGATTGAAGAAAACGTAGTAAGCGCTGCCGGTGCGCCACATCGCTTTACCTACAGAACCATACAAGATGCAATAAAGGAAGCAGGCTTTGAACCACAGTTACGTAACCAGCAATATGAATGGAGAGAAATACCTGAAATGATTGAAGAGCAAGTGGTGAATTATTAGTTGATCATAATAATTTTTTTTGATTAGGTATTGAGTTAAATATTTTTTGCACTAGAAATCTGATTAATGACGGATTCTATGGGTTTAGAATTTAATAATTTTTGCCTAAGGCAGGGTTAAATATCATCTAACAATAATTACCGGCTATCGAAAAGAAGCTTTCCCCTTGATAACTGGTCTTATTTTTGAACAAAATCCAAAAAATTTTAAACATTCACCTGAAAAAAAAATAAACAATGAAAAAATTATTAGGCCTTGTCTTACTTGCTACAGGATTAATGGCAAGCACAGCCATAAATGCCCAAAAAATGGACGAAGACAAAAGTAAAAGACCAAGCCCACCGGCTATAGCAAGTCAAAAGATTGAAAGTGGGGCTACTATCACAATAGATTACAGCCAGCCATCAGTAAAAGGAAGAACTATTGGTAAAGAAATTGAGCCAATGGATGGACAGGTATGGCGTACCGGTGCTAATGAAGCCACTGTATTTGAAACGGATAAAGACTTAACCATACAAGGACAAAAATTACCCGCTGGCAAATACAGCTTGTTTACATTATTTATTGGGGATACTGCTACCGTTATTTTTAATAAAACATCGAAACAATGGGGCGCTTTTAAATACAATGCAGCAGAAGATGCTTTGCGTGTAAAAGCAGATTTGAGTGCTGCATCTTCTCCTTCTGAAAAAATGACTTTCAATATAAGCCCGACAGGGGAAATTAACCTGCTTTGGGGTAACAGGAAAGTTACGTTTACAGCCAAGTAATAATTATTGTAAAATGATTTTAAGAGGTTGCTTAGATGAGTAGCCTCTTTTTTATAAGATTTTTGTAATAAAAATCCTGTAGGCTTTCGAACATTCACCTAGGTTATCGGCGGCGTTTAGCTTTTCCCTTTTGAAGAAATACAAATTATCAAATTGTAGATGATCTGAAAAATAATTAAAAGTAACGAAAGTAGCCTCGGTTCATTGCACCGGGCATCTGGCATTAAAATTTTTAACTGATTTGTACAAAGAAAAATATCTTTATTCCGGTTTAAGGAGAAAAATATTTTAAACTTCTCGTTGATGGTAATGGTAAATCAACTATCGACTATGGAAAAAATAATTTCAGCAATTAATAAAGTCGGAAAACAAGTATTCTACAATCCGACGCCATTCATAGAATATGAATTACTTGTAAGAAAATCATTAGGACCAAATACTTACAGGGGTTTCCATAAGATTAAGACGGTTGATGAAGCTAACAAGGTTAGTAAAGCTAAATCAGGCTCTAAAGACGCTTTTGAAAAAGTCCTCATCAACAATTCCAAATTTATTGTTGACACTTTGCTGAATGCCAAAAATGAATCAGATATTAACTTTTTAGAGAAAGATATTTGCAAGACATTAAAAAAAGAACTCAAGAATAAAATTGATAACAGACAACTTAACTCTTTTAATAAATTAAGAAAACCAGTTGACATTGTTATTGAACATCTTGTTGCAATGGGAAAGGACTTTTCATTAACCCGACAAAAAATTACTAAGCATCTCTTTTTGCCTCTTGACAGCCAAATGTTTAGATCAGATATTGTTTTTAGCGACAAAGAAATTAGTAAATTAAGAATTAAACGTTCTTTTACTTTTAAGGATATTGTTGATGAAAAACATTATTATGAAATTCAAGATTTTCTCAAGCAGAAAGCAAAAAAATTAGGTATTGAAAACCGAATATATTTTGACCTAGTATGGGGAGACAGATATAAATCAAAAGGGAAAAACCTTTTTGCAACAAACCCCTAAGGAGAGTTCTCCAACAAATTTTCAATTTATTTTACGTAGAAGAAGCAGCCAACATACAGAAACATATAGAGCGCCAAATCTTAATTATGCTATTTTAAATCTATCTAATTCTATTACTCTCTTTTCGTCACTGCTTTTAAAAGCTGCATCAATAATCCGGATAACATTCAGCCCATCTTCTGCAGTAACCGGTACCGGCGCACCGTTACGAATGGCTTCATAAATGCCGTCATAATAATCCATATAGTTTCCCTGCAGAGATGGAATATATTCCTTGATTACTGTTCCATCTTTTTCTGTATGTAACAAACCTCTTTCTCCATCCGGTTCAGTGCCCCAATCAGGTTTACCGGGTATTTGCCCCGCCATCAATGCATTTTCCTGCACATCAGTTTTATGTTTAATAAAAGAACCTTTTGAACCATGTGCAACATATCCGGGCAATGCTTCGCGTACAAGATAGCTTGATTTTAAACGAACCCTTAAGCGAGGATAAAACAAAAGCAGGTCAAAAAAATCGTCCACTTGCGAAACAGGTCTAATGATCTGTATATCAGCAAAAACAGCCTGCGGCATTCCAAACAATTGTAAAGCCTGGTCAATTAAATGCGACCCAAGATCGTACAAAGCACCTCTGCCTGGCCCTGGAATTTCTTTATGAACCTTCGGGCTTAATTCTTCCTTGTAGCGGTCATAATGGATCTCCACTTCTACAATGTCTCCAAGCCAGCCTGTTTCAATAATTTTTTTTACTGTTTTATAATCACTATCATACCGGCGGTTTTGATATACAGATAACAACCTGTTTTGCGTTTCAGCAATCTTTATTAATTCCTCACCTTCCAAAACAGTTACAGTAAAAGGTTTCTCCACAATTACATGCTTGCCTGCAAGCAGTGCTTTTTTTGCATAGTCATAGTGCGTATAATTAGGTGTGTTTACCACCACTAATTCAACCTCTTTGTCGGCAAGAATACTTTCTAAAGTCCGGTAAGTTTTTACTTCACTGTACTTCAGCTCTGCTAAATTTTTTGATCGTTCCCATACAGCATAGAGATTAAAACCTTCATGCACATGAATGAATGGTGCATGAAATAATACACCGGACATACCAAAAGAACAAAGAGCAGTGTTTATTTTAGTCTGTGACATTGTAAATTAAAAACAACCCTCATATTTAAAACAATAAATGCAAAGAAGCACTACTTAAAATTGCGAGTTCGGGTTAATTCAAAAATAAAATAATGCCTAACCTCCGGTTGTACTGGCTGGCGTTTGTTCCAGTAAGCGCATGATCTCATTGAGGTTGGGAGCTAAAATTATTTCTGTACGACGGTTTTTTGCCCTTCCTTCAGGTGTTTCATTACTATCTACCGGTTCGTACTTACTGCGTCCACTCGCCGTGACTCTTGTAGGTTCTACATTGTATGTATCTGTAAGGAGGCGTACAATGGCGGTAGAACGGGCAGTGCTTAATGCCCAATTGTCTTCATACCTCCCACGCATAGGAATTGAGTCGGTATGCCCTTCAATCATAACACCAATATCTGTATTACTATTTAGCGCCTGCGCCAATGTACCTAAAGCTTCTTTTCCTCTTGGGTTTACTTTTGCACTACCGGAAGGAAACAAAAGACTTTCCTGGAGACTTACATACACTTTTCCATTCTTTACAAAAACGGAAAGCTCTTCCGGCTTAAAATTAACCAGCGCATCTGTCATTTTTTTTCGCAGGTTTTCAATAGCCTGCCGTTGCTGGTCCATCAACTGCCGCATTTGAGTAAGCCTTGCCTGTTCATCCTGCAATTGCTGTTGTGTCATATTGGCGAGGCGAGCCAGTTCAGCAGCATTTTTTCCCGCTGCATCAATCTGGTTAATTAACCGGCTATTTTCATTTTGGGCATCCGTCAGTTTTGCATTTAAACCGTTGATATTACCATTCAATTGCCCGTTCTGATCCATTAAACTTTGTTCACGGGATAATGCATCCTTATATTTCCTTGAAGAAACGCAAGAGGATAATATAACTATCAATAGAAATCCTATTGATAACAGGTTTTTGTAAGTCATGGCGTTTAATTTTGATGAACTGGCGTAAAAACTATGCCGGATTAAAATAAAATTAATCATTTGCCACAGCTATTTGAATTTAAAGCAAGAGTAAATAACTGGCTTCATTTGGAGAAACGATTACAAACGCTTAATCCAATATTTAAGGGAACAGACCTACAGAAAGATACTTATTTTAATGTGCCAGATGGGAGATTGAAACTAAGAGAAGGATCTATTGAAAATGTATTAATCTATTATCACAGAAACAATATTCCTAATGCCAAACAATCAGATGTATTATTATATCAGCATCAGCCAGAGCCGGCATTAAAAGCAATATTGACAAAAGCCTTAGGCATTAAAATAACTATTAAGAAAAGCCGTAAGATTTATTTTATCGATAATGTGAAGTTTCATTTTGATGAGGTAAAAGATTTAGGAAAGTTCATTGAAGTAGAGGCTATTGATAAAGACGGAAGCATTGGCATGGAAAAATTAAAAGAGCAGTGCAGTTATTTTATTAGTTTTTTTGAAATAAAGAAAGACGCATTCATTGCCGGATCTTATAGCGACCTTCTATAAACCGCCACTATGTTGGCAAACAGCTACACTATTTCTACATAACTATAATCTTATATGGAGAATCTGTTTCCACCTGGATATGTATTCATTTGATTTACTGGGGATTAAAAAAATAAATGACTTGATTTATATTATGGCATAGGTTTTTTTGTATAGACTTAAAATATAATTATGGAAAGAGAAATAAAAAATAATAAGGGTATGGATACGAGTTTAAGCAACGAACGTTTAGAGGGACTTGCTGCAAGTGAAATGGCTGACCGCGGCCCCAAGCCCATTGATACCACTAAAAATAACTGGCCTGATGCAGATGGCAAAACAAGTTTAATGGGAGTAAGTAATCCCGGTAGAGATGCACGCGATGAAGATGATGAGGATGATGATATTGATTTAGAAGACGATGAAGATTTAGATGCAGCAGCACCCGCTGTAGCAGACATAGACTCAGCTGAAATTGATGACACGGATATTGAGGCTGACCTTGATATCACTTTGGATGATGATGAAGAGGAAGAAGAAGATATTTAATTGAAGAAGATATTTAATTCCAAAAACCAGGAAATGACGCTGGTTTTATTGTGCTTTCATAATTTCTTTTAATCGTTGGGCATTTCTAAATGCATGCCCATGAATATCATTATTAAAGAAGACCCAAATTTCATGTCCATGTTTTATCCATGTTTTAAATTTGACGGCAAATTCCGTCAGCATATCATCGGTATAAGATGATGCATAGAGCTCAACCGGGCCATGAAATCGTACATAAATATTTTTAGCAGTGACCCTTCAGAGTAAGGGAAATAAACACCAGATTGAGAGATAACTAAACCGATGTCATACCTTGTTAGTAACGATAAACATTCATCTTCAAACCAGGTATTGTGCCTGGGTTCGAGTACAAACGAATATAACTTATACTTTTTTTTAAGGAGCTTAAATAAGTGCTCAGTTACTTCATAATTGAACTTCACCATATGTGGAAGTTGTATTAAGACAGGACCCATTTTTTTCTGCATGGGTTCAAAGATTTCAAAGAACCGTTCCAAAGATTTTTCCGGTTCTCTTAACTTTTTCATATGCGTCAGATACCTGCTAATTTTAGGACAAAATTTAAAATCTTCAGGCACTTTTTCTATCCAACCTAAAACAGTTTCAGGTTTTGGAAGGTGATAAAAACTGGTATTGATCTCTGTTATACTAAAATGTTGTGCGTAATAAGAAAGGTAATCTGTGGCCTTCATCTTAGCCAGGTAAAAAATTTCCTTCCAATGCTTATAACTCCAACCCGAAGTACCGATATGAATATTTTTGAGACTCATTATGCTATATGGTATTTTTAATGGTCAATTGTTAATTTATTCAAAGGCGCTTGACAATTGAAAATAAACAATTGACAATAGAGATGTGATACAACCGTTTTGGGTATGGCTTCGTCATTGATAATGTTGAAGAAAAATCCTCAGCGATATTTGTAAAATGAAAAGATTATTTTTCAAAAAGCAAAATGCCAACATTACCTTACAACCTAAGCCTATGCCCTCATTGGGCCTTTGCCTTATAATGGATTTCTTTGGCTATGCAACTTATGCAGTTCCTTTTTTAGGAGAGTTTTTAGATATTATCTGGGCACCTATTTCGGCACTTATTTTTATGCGCATGTTTGGAGGTGCTAAAGGATTATTTGGTGGGATATTCAACTTTGTGGAAGAACTAATGCCAGGCCTTGACTTTATACCCACTTTTACAATTGTTTGGTTTATACAATATTTTAGCAGAAATAAACAAGCCTATAAACTTAGTTCTCTTCCAGGGTAATTATATCCACCAACTCTAATTGCTTGTTTATAACTACAAATTGCGCTGCATACCCAGGCGCAATTTTTCCATATAAATGATCAGCTTTTATAACCTGTGCCGGGTATAAGCTACACATACGCAACGCTTCGCCTACTTCAATACCGGCTTTTTTTACCAGGTTAATAAATGAACTATGCATGGTTAGCGCCGAGCCGCTAAGTACTCCATTACATTCATATTTGTCATCTACCAATTGATGATGATAATATCCTTCATTGGTTTCTGTTACAGCATCTGTAATCACAAATAAGCGTTCCTTCATTATGGTCTTTGCAATTTTTATAGCTGCATAATCAACATGATATCCATCGGCAATAATGCTGGACATAACATTGCTATGCATAAAGGCTGCACCAACTAATCCCGGCAATCTATGTTGCAATGGGCTCATAGCATTGTACAAATGTGTAACCGCTGTTATGCCATTATTAAAATAATGCATGGCCTGTTCGTAGCTTGCATTGCTATGGCCTGCAGAAATAATAATGTTATGAGAAAGTATTAATTGAATGATTTCTT
>JALZIY010000235.1 GCA_030860085.1 Bacteroidota bacterium
TCGAGCTTTTTTCTCCGTTTTGCCTTTACTGGTTTCTTTGCTGTAAAATGTTAGTGCATCTTTTCTGAATGTTTTGAACTCAACATCGCTATGTCTTTTTACAGCTTGCTGAAAAGGATAAACAAAGCCTTTAAATCTGCTTGCATCTGTTGTTGCTTTTTGCCAAAAATCATGGCCGTATTTTATATAACCATAATTCACTAATAGAAAGCCCAGGGGATAGTGGTTAGGCACCAAATCTTTTAGCGATCCATTGCGCAACTTCATCCAGCTATAATTTCTATTTTCTTTCCATAAACTTTTAAATCCATTTAAAAAATAAGGCATGCGGCCCCTGCCCTGTGGCGTCAACACAGTTTCTGCGTACACTGCATCGCCTTCAAAAAACCAGTCAGGTATAGCAAGTGCATTGGCAAACGCCCTACCCTGCTGCCCGAAAATATATCCAAACCCTTTACTGATTCCCTTATTAAAATTGTTATACTGCTGCACATGACGGTATTCGTGTATGGCTAATTGTTCCGCCCAGGGCAGGTTACCAAAATCGAAAATATTTCCACCGGGAACCAGGTAGTATTCGCTCCTGAATGGAGCTAATCCTACATATCCATTTGCCAGCGTGGTATTGTTGTGCAATACAATATTTATTTTTTTGAATTGGTTGCCTAACTGCTGGTTGGCAGCCATTTGATGTATGATGGTTGATATACGATGCGCTTCTTTTGTTGCGGAGCCGGTAAATATGATGCGACCTGTATCAGTGTTGATCTGTTTCCATTTAGTGTTCGGGCGGTAAGCACCAAATTGCTGCGCCTGTAAAGAACTATAAATAAATAACAGCAGAGCCGGCACTATTAATTTATACATCATAGGTAAAAGATAAAATATATTGTAAATGTACTGTCAGCATTTTACATGATACTATCTTAGCGATGAGAAATTAGTAATCGGAAGCAAGATTCAAATTACGAACTACAAAAACTAAATGAACACAGGCTGACCACAAACGATCACTGTCAACTGTAAAACCTTACACCAAATGTCGTCTGTAACGTTACGTAATGCCAATGAGGCCGATATTGATCTGATAAGGGATTTAACTTTTAAAGTTTGGCCGCAAACATATGAGCAGCTCCTTACACCCGAACAAATCAATTATATGCTGGAAATAATGTACAGCAAGGAATCGCTAAAAAAACAAATGGCTGAAGACCACCAATTTATTATACTGTATGATAATGATATACCAATCGGCTTCGCTTCTTACAGCGAAATTGAACCACAGCTTTTTAAATTACATAAGCTCTATATTTTGCCTGCACACCATGGCAGTGGAAAAGGAAGATTTGTTATAGACCATATTCAAAATGATATTTTAACCAAAGGAGCAAAAGCTTTACAGTTAAATGTAAATAGAAATAACATTGCTAAAATTTTTTACGAAAGGCTTGGTTTTGAAGTGATACGCACAGAAGATATTGATATTGGAAATGGATATTTTATGAATGATTATATTATGGAAAAGAAATTGAAAAACGAATCAAGTACTAACAAAGCATTGAAAACATAGTTTGAGAGGAAGAACTTCATCATCAATCAGAAAAAGAAAAATTAAAAAGTTTCCATTCTTAGTTTCTTCGCTATTTTATCACTCATTGTTTCTGATTGATAACCATAACTATTTACCAGTACTCCTTTCATGCCATTGTTTGATTCTATACCATATACAACAGCTTCATCACCCGGGTCGCTATCGCCTTCAAAACGATAAACTTCTTTAATAGCAAATTCATCCGGGTTAAACTTCTGCGCATTACAGATAAGGCAATTTTCCTGCAAATTAAAATCTTCGGTAAATCCTCTTTCACGCAAGCCACTTATGGCGGATGTTACGGTGTCGTATTGATGCATGGTTGTCTCGTTTTCTATTCAAAATTAACCAAAAGGTTTGGGCACAGGATCTATAGATTTTGCTTATCTACAATCAAGATAAAAATAACTATGATCTCAATCCCCTTTACTAAAATTAGAATGAGATTCCTCCTATCGTCGGAATCACAAAGGTGAGAGACATTACTGTTCGCAATGTTCAAATTATAATAAGTGTTCCAGCGCCTAATTCCGCATTAGTTATGTACGCTTTATCCTGTAAAGAATGAATAGCGGAATTTCAGCGCCTCCAGCATCTGCGATCAGCGAGGCCATCATACTATCGTAAAAAATCTTGCAACTTAACGACTGGTGCCGTGCGTGGCCCGGACGCATACGCGGAGCCCTGCCCGAATGATTCAGTCAGGCGGGGATTATGGCGTCCTTGAATTTTTGGCTCCACCTTTTGTTTCAAGACAAAAGGTGGAAAAGAATTAATAAACCAATTGATGCGTCTGCTTAATCACCCCCATCACAAACACACTCTGCACATTGCCAACATTTTCTATTTCACTCAGTTTGTTTACATGAAAATCATAATAGGCATCCATATTTTCCGCTACCACTTTCAACATAAAATCAAACTCACCTGAAATAGTAAGGCACTCGATCACTTCATTTATTTCCAAAATGCTTTTAATGAATTTAGCGCCGGCATTTTTGCTGTGTTGTTTTAATGATACATAACAGATCACCATCAATCCTTTCTTTACCATTGCTCCGTTAACTATCGTTGCATATTGTTTGATCACTCCATTCTCTTCCATTCTTCTTATTCTTTCATGCACTGGCGTGGTGCTTAGATGTACTTTGTCCGAAATTTCCTTTATGGTCATTCGTGCATTTTGCTGCAACAACAGCAGGATGGCCAGGTCTGTTTTATCCAGCACAGGCATTTCTTCTTTTTGAACTCCTTTAACCATAGCCAAACCTTATTATTTCCTGCAAAATAGCGTTTAATATGAACTTTATCCCAAACTTCTTGTTTCAATTAGAATTTTCTACTGCACGACTTACCTTTACGAAAGAAAGCTGCGAGTTGTCAGCTATGAGCTTCAAGACTTACAGAAAAGCTATGAGTTGCGAGCTTAGAGCTTCGAGACCTAATAGTGTTTTCATTCTTAAAAGTCTCGAAGCTCGTGACTCAAAGCTCGTAGCCGATTTATTATTTTTAATTCTTAATTCTAAACTTTTCACATGTCAACAATCACAAAACCAAACATCAATTTTTCTCTTGCTCACAAAGTAAAAGACATGAGCCTGGCAGAATGGGGCCGTAAGGAAATACGCCTTGCAGAGGCTGAAATGCCCGGCCTAATGTCTATTCGTGAAGAATATGCAGCTTCACAACCTTTAAAAGGCGCCCGCATCGCCGGCTGTCTTCACATGACAATTCAAACTGCGGTTTTAATTGAAACCCTTATTGCTTTGGGCGCTGAAGTAAAATGGAGCTCATGTAATATTTTTTCTACGCAAGACCAGGCGGCTGCCGCTATTGCTGCAGAAGGAATTGGTGTATTTGCATGGAAGGGTCAAACCAATGAAGAAGCAGAATGGTGCATAGAACAAACCCTTTTCTTTGGTAGTGTTGATCGCCCTTTAAATATGATACTTGATGATGGCGGTGACCTGACTAATATAGTATTGGATAAATATCCTGAACTGGTACAGCATTTAAAAGGTATTTCCGAAGAGACCACTACAGGCGTACATCGTTTATACGAACGTATGGCGAAAGGAACATTACCTGTTCCCTGCATCAATGTAAACGACTCGGTTACTAAATCGAAGTTTGATAATAAATACGGCTGTAAAGAGAGCCTGGTAGATTCTATTCGCCGTGCTACCGATGTAATGATGGCTGGTAAAGTAGCTGTTGTAGGTTCTTATGGTGATGTAGGTAAGGGTTCGGCTGCTTCACTGAAAGGTGCAGGCTGCCGGGTAATTGTTACAGAGATAGATCCTATTTGTGCATTGCAGGCGGCTATGGATGGTTTTGAAGTAAAGAAAATGATCAATGCCGTAAAAGAAGCAGACATTATTGTTACCGCTTCCGGTTGCCGTGACCTGATCACTGAAAACCATTTTCGCCTGATGAAGGACAAGGCTATTGTTTGTAACATTGGCCACTTCGATATTGAAATTGACATGGCCTGGTTAAATGAAAACTACGGGCATACAAAAGATACCATCAAGCCGCAGGTTGATATTTACAATATTGATGGAAAAGACATCATCATTCTTGCTGAAGGCCGTTTGGTTAACCTCGGTTGTGCTACCGGTCACCCATCATTTGTAATGTCTAATTCTTTCTCTAACCAAACCCTTGCGCAGATTGAATTGTGGACTAACAGCGAAAATTACGAGAACAAAGTTTATGTGCTGCCAAAACACCTGGATGAAAAAGTTGCCCGTTTGCACCTGGCTAAAATTGGTGTAGAGCTGGATGAATTGACAGATTCACAAGCTGACTATTTGGGTATTACTAAAGAAGGTCCATTTAAAGCTGAGCATTACAGGTATTAAGAGCCCATCCCGGCCTTCCCGGTGGGAAGGAGACCCGAACACAGCAAAGACTTATTTAAAGTTTTCATATATCTCCCAACATTCATTTGTTGGGAGATTTTTTTGTTTAATAATGAATGATAAACTATAAGGGTCTGTGAAGGTCGGGATGGGCTTTTCAACATTCATTTGTTGGGAGTTTTTTTTGTTTAATAATGAATGATAAACTATAAGGGTCTGTGAATAGATGGCCTTCCCACCGGGAAGGTCGGGATGGGCCTCTCAACATTCATTTGTTGGGAGCTTTTTTTTGAAAAGTTTTTTATTTCTTTATTTAATGATGATTTGTTGGGGGCGTGAATAGATGCCTTCCCATCCCTCCCGATAGCTATCTAAAGGGATGGGCTTTGTATCTTTAGCTGATGCCTGAATTATTTATTATAGCAGGTCCAAATGGAGCCGGAAAAACTACGGCATCTTTTACTATACTTCCGCAAATATTTAATTGTCGTGAGTTCGTGAATGCTGATGAAATTGCCCGTGGGCTCTCTCCTTTCAATCCGGAAAGCGTTGCCTTTGAAGCAGGCCGTATTATGCTGGGACGCATAGGCAACTTATACAAAGCAGCCAGACTTTTGCCTTTGAAACTACATTAACCACACGCAGTTATACAGGCTTAATTAGCAGATGTAAAGAAAATGGCTACAAAATCATATTGATTTTTCTTTGGCTGAACTCCCCGGAACTGGCAATAGAAAGAGTGCGTTCAAGAGTAAAAAAAGGTGGTCATAATATTCCGGAGGATGTTATTAAACGGCGTTATAGGAAAGGGCTGCAGAACTTTGTAAATTTGTTTATGTCTTTATGCGATGAATGGGTTGTGGCAGATAATTCATTTAGCCTTCCACAGGTTATTGCTAAAGGAAGCGCATTAAAAACTGAAGTGATAATCGAAGAAAATATCTGGAATCAAATTCTTACTAATGGAAAGTAAAAAATATAATGATGATCTTATCCAAAAAGTAATGGAAGGCCTTACTCTTGCTGTAAAAAAGGTAATGGAAGATGCCGCAAAAAACAATCAATCGGTTGTTGTAAGCATCAATGGCAAGATTGAACATATTTACCCGAAATAGAATTTTAGAAAGCGGTTACAATGTAATTTTTATTTATTCAAGGATAACCCTTTTCAGGTAATAAACCTTTTCGTCAATCCCCGGTGTTTTATCACTTGTAACTCTTACAGGTTTTTTTCCAAGATCTATGCGCTGTGTACCTAAGCTGGTAGTTATCTCAACCGGCAACAGCATATCAAAATTTTGCAAGCTGAGGTCATAGATTTTATCCCCCGTTTGCCTAACCAAAATTTCGAGTTTATTGATAGTGCGCAGGTAAAAATCAAAAAGAGGTTTTAAATTTTTCCCGCTGGCTGTGCTAAAGAGTTTTTCAACATCATCAGTTGTTACAAAATTGTGGTAGGTGTACTTCGGGTCGGTGGCCAGTTTTTTTAACGTGGGAAAAAATATATCATCACCAATTACATAACGAAGTGTGTGCATAAAGAATGCTCCCTTGCCATAAATATCACCATGATAAGCGCTGTCGCTGTCAACCTCTTCTCCACGTACTATTGGATACCGGTTTTGCGTATGCATTGCAGTTGATTTCATTCGCTGCAAATACGCCTCTTCACCGCCAAGTTCCCTAAAAGCCATAGCATCACCAAAGGTGCAAATACCTTCCTGTATCCACATGTGAGCCCAATCCTTGTTGGTTACTTTATTTGCCCACCACTCATGTCCGAACTCATGGTGCAGCAGCCAGTCAAAAGTTTTATTGCCGATTGTGTCATACCGGTACTTATTGCCGTAAGCAATATTTGTCTGGTGCTCCATGCCAAGGTGCGGAGTTTCCGACAGACCTATTCTTTCTTTTGCCCACGGGTATTCTCCAAAATATTTCTCCAGAATTCTTGCCGATTGTACGTACAGATCGAGAAGCTTTTCTGCCTTGTCCTTATTTTCTTGCAGCACATAATACTCCATCGGCACTTTGTTGCCTTCAATAGTTGTGTAACTGCGTTTCACTACGTCATATTTCGCAGCATTAAAAACCAGGCAGTAGTTGCTGATAGTATATTTCGTTTTCCAGTGATAAGTAGATTTATCATTTTTAGTTGTCACTCTTTGTAATACTCCCGGCGCTGCAACCACCAATCCTTTCGGAACAGTAATTATCATATCGGCTCCTTCGTTAGGTTCATCGGATGGATGATCCTTACACGGAAAATAAATTTTTGCTCCTTCGCCCTGGCAGCTAATAGATATCCATGG
>JALZIY010000242.1 GCA_030860085.1 Bacteroidota bacterium
GTACAGGAGAAATGTCTGCATATGTTTCTTCCCGGCTCAATAAAACATTTATTCCTTTCTGCCCATCATCCGCATCCAAAATCAAACCTGGTAAACTGCGGTAGGCATCTGGACCAACAACAAGGTCAACGAGCTTTTCTTCTTCTAAAAATTTAAATTTCAGCCTTTCGGCCATACAACCTAATACGCCAACTAATAATGCAGGTTTTTGGTGTTTAAGCTTTCTAAATTCTGTAAGCCTTTTACGAACAGTTTGTTCAGCTTTTTCGCGTATAGAGCATGTGTTTACTAAAATGAGGTCTGCTTCCTGTAAATGAAGGGTCGCACCAAATCCTTCATTTGATAGAATAGAAGCTACGATTTCACTATCACTAAAATTCATGGAGCACCCATAGCTTTCAATATAAAAAAGGCGCTTATGTTCTTTACCATAAGATACGGTTGGAGCAAATGCTTCTCCCTGCCTGCTTTCATCATGTACCTTTGTCGCCAACTCAAACATAGAAGATAAAAATGTAGGCAAAGATAACTAAACAATATCCGTGCGTGACAGGGTGTCATATTTTAAGATGTTTTAATGACTTCCAATCTTTTAATTTTGTTCTGCTGATGAAATATCTATTTTTCTTTATTGGTTTTCTGATTTCTTTTCAGGCGCATGCTCAAACCGGTTCTTTGGGAGTGTTAATTGGCGATGTGCTTGATGAGCGAAAAAAAGCGCTGGAGGGTGCCACCATTCAACTTATTTCTCTGCAAGATTCGACTCAGCGGAAATCTACATTAACAGATAAAAATGGTTCTTTTTTCTTCAACAATATTCCGTTCGGGTTTCATAAAATCCACATTTCTTTTGTTGGCCTTCAATCCTTAACAATTGATAGTGTTCACTTTAGGGCAGAAAGGTTTGATTTTAATTTAAATGATATCACACTAAAAGCAAAAACCTCAGAGAGCTTGGATGAAGTGGTGGTTTATGCAGAGAAGCCATTGATTCAAAGCACGGAAGGGAACATTACTTTCAATGCAGGGGAATCGGCACTTAGTGCAGGGAGCAATGTAGGAGAGTTATTGACAAATGTGCCTTTAGTAACTAAAGACCCAAGCGGTAAATTATTAATTCGTGGCAAAGAGCCAAAAATTTTAATTGATGAAAAACCCGTTGAGCTAAACCAACAGCAATTACAGGATCTGCTGGAGTCGCTGCCGGGAAGTTCCATTGAAAAAATTGAGGTAATGACAAATCCACCTCCGCAATATGCAAACGAACAGGGTGGAGTTATAAATATCACTACTAAAAAAGGAAAGGTTGGTAAATCCGGAAGGCTAACTCTTTCAGCAGGTACAAGGGGTGAGGCGAGCTTAAATGGAAATTTTAATTATCGAAAACAAGGTTTTGCTGCAAACATTAATGCCGGCGCAGGATATAATGAGTTTACAGGCGAAGGCTATTCAGAAAGACGAAATGTGTATATTGATTCTTCAAATTTATTCCGCACACAAAATGTTTCTGAGAACAAAAATTTGCGGCCAAACCTGCGGGCCAATTTTGATTATGATCTGAATAAATTTAATGCATTCAACCTGGTGCTTAATTATAATCAAAATGGATATAATAATGAAGCAGGTACCCAGTTTAGAAATATAAATAGATTTAATTCCATCTATCGTTTAAGTCAAAGAACTATCAACAGTGACGGCGAAAGCCATAATCCCGCCATCAGCCTGTCATACACTTTAAAAACTAAAAAAGCCGGTGAGATTTTTAAATTTATTAGCAACCTCAATTTATCCCGCAATCAGAGTAACCGGCATTTTTATCAGGAATATTTCAACCCGGACTTTTCGCCAAAAGGAATTGACTCAACCCAGCAACAAGTGACTAATAACAGAACTAAAGGTCACCATCTTCGTTTTCAATATGATGTGCCTCTAAAAAATAAAAAAACATTTTTATCGGCAGGATCGTTTCATACTGTTTCAAACTCACACATAAAGGCAGATGCAGAATATTTAAGAAAGTCAGATTTTAAATGGATTGCTTTGAGTGCTTTAACCAATGAATTTAAATTTCATCAGTCTATCACTAATATGAGAGGATCTGTTAAACAAATCCTCGGAAAAAATTTTAGTGCTACTGCGGGCTTATCTGCTGAAATGACCAGAATTCATTTTGACCTATACAAAGCTGGCATTGACGCCAGAAATAACTATTGGAGTTTCTTACCTTTTGGTAATATAAATAAGAATTGGAAGGATGTGCTAAACCTTACATTCTCTTATCGCAGAACCATACGCCGTCCCGGTGTGGTAGAATTAAATCCTACCATTGACTCTTCTGATGCTTATAATTTACGCAGCGGAAATACAACATTAATGCCTTCGTTGTCACATAATTTTGACATGGTAGCCGGTAAAACAAAAAAGCAATTTTACGCTAATCTTGGCCTGGGTTATAATATTGTTGATGATGTTTTTAACCAGATAAGGTTACGTCTTTCAGATACGATAACACAAATTACCTGGCAGAACATAAGTGGGAAAAAAGAATATGAGATCAGTAGCTGGAGTGGTTATACTGTAAGTAAGAAAATGAAGATAAACCTTAGTGCAAGCTATACTCATAATGAGTATAGCAGGTTTGATAAAGAAACAAGAAAGTTTCGTGATGGAGGGTCATTTACATCTAACATCAATACCAATTATAACTGGAAAGAATTATACAATCTCACCGGCAGTTTTACCTTTAACCGCTTTGCCAATCCACAGGGAACGGTTAGAAGCAACCTCAGTATGAATATTGGTTTCCAGGCAAAAATCTTAGCGAAAAAAATGACAGCCACTTTAAATGTTATCGATCCTTTCCGACAGCAGCAAAGCAAAACATTTACCTATGGTACAAATTTTACACTGGAAAGTTTTAATACTACACAAACAAAAAACATCCGTTTAACAGTGAGTTATAATTTTACGAATGCAACGAAGCGAAAACCTAATGCTGGCGATAAAAATAAACAACAATTACAAAAAATATTGAAATCGCAAATGCCAAAAACTTAGGCGGTCAGTTGTAATTTTTTTGAAAGCCAGGAGTTTTTTAGAGGAACGATCCACGTTTCTTCTAATTCCTTTTTAGTAAGGACAAGATTATTAAAATAAAGTGTATCTCCATTTATAAATCCATTATCAAAAGCATATTGCAATTGGGTTATTGGCAGCAATTCAATTTTATCTTTTATAAAAAAAGCCAGGTTCGTTCTATTGAAAAAATCAACCTGAAATTCTTCACCTAATTCTTTTACAAACCGAACCGAACTATCCGTACTGCAACCGCTTACCATTACTTTTTTTTCATCGGACATGAATACAAGAAATTGCCCAAAAATTAAATTTGCATAAGCGGTTACTTCCGCACCGTGCGAACTCCACTGGTTGCAAAATGCATCTAATAATTCTTCTATTTCCAATGCGTCGTTCAATGGAAAACGGCGGTTGCCCTGGTAAATCCAAACGCGGCTATTGTCGGAAAAATGATCAGGAAGAAGATGTTTGTATTCAAGATCCATATAGCAAAAATAGTTATGAATTATGAATTATTGAGCGCTTTGAATACAGCGTTTCTTTGCGTTGCAATTCCTATGCGACTTCTAAAAAAGTTGTGATTTAAACAAGAAGTTTGAGATCCTTCCTTCGTCTGGATGACAAGTAAGACTCATTTTTTTTCTTTCTTTCCGAACGGAGGGATCTCAGAGATTGATCTAACTATGTGACTCCTAATAAGATACTTTGTACTCTTAATTCGGCATTCAACATCAAAAATTGATATTTATTCCATACTTGCAGCAACCAATTCAGCCACATCCAATACCTGAACGTTTTCTTCCTTATCTGCTGCCTTTACGCCATCTGTCAGCATTGTATTGCAAAAAGGACAGGCTGCAGCAACTATCGTTGACCCTGTGTCAATCGCTTCATTAGCCCGGTCCCAATTGATTCTTATTTTCCCCGGTTCTTCCTCTTTAAACATTTGTGCGCCACCAGCACCACAACAAAAACCATTTTTGCGGCAACGTTTCATCTCCACTAATTCTACATCCAGCGCTTCCAACACTTTGCGCGGCGCTTCATAGATATCATTAGCTCTTCCTAAATAACAGCTATCATGGTATGTAATTCTCTTGCCTTTAAATGCGGCATCATCTTTTAATTTTATTTTTCCTTCATCAATTAAACTTTGTAAAAAGCTGGTGTGATGAATGACCTCATAATTACCACCTAACTCAGGGTATTCATTTTTAAAAATGTTAAAGCAGTGCGGACAGGTGGTTACAATTTTTTTTACAGCATAATTATTCAGCGTTTGAATATTTTGATAGGCCATCATCTGAAATAAAAATTCATTACCGGCCCTCCTGGCAGGATCGCCGGTGCAGGCTTCCTCAGCACCAAGAATGGCATAATTGATCCCTACTTTATTTAAAATAGTAGCAAAAGCCTTTGTAATTTTTTGTGCCCGCTGATCAAAGCTTCCTGCACATCCCACCCAAAATAATACATCGGGTGTTTCACCATTCGCCACTACTTCAGCCATTGTTCTAACCTGCATACAAAGTATTTTCAAGTTTCAAAAATAAGGCAACAACTCTTTGAGACACAACTTTTTTATTGCTGCAAACCATTCAGCAGTAATTATTTTTGCAACCTTATTATACATGAAAAAATTTTTTGAGAAGTGGAGTAACTGGGAATTGTGGCCTTTCAGGTTACGGTATTCTTTCATCACACCTATATGGCTCTGGTATTGTCTCCGTTCTGGCCACATGTGGTTTTTTACACCGTCTAATCCAACGCTGACATTTGGAGGTTTTGAAGGAGAAAGCAAAAAGGAAATGTATGAGCAATTGCCGCCATACACTTATCCCAAAACTATCTATATAAAACCTCACATCCATTTTGATGAAATTAAATACATGATCGCAGATGCCGGCTTTATGTACCCGTTTGTTGTAAAACCCGATGTAGGCATGAGTGGCATTCTATTTCGTAAGATCGAAGGAGAAGAGCAATTAAAAGACTATCACCAAATAATGCGGGTCGATTATATTATTCAGGATCTTATTCATTACGGGTTGGAATACAGCGTTTTTTATTATCGTTATCCCAATCAAATAAAAGGCGTTATAACCGGATTTTTACAAAAAGAACCATTGTCAGTGATAGGTAACGGAAACGATTCCCTATTACAATTGATACATGGTCATTCAAAGGCAAAGCATCGTTTAGACGAATTAGTTAAATGGCATAAACATCAACTTGAAAAAATTATCCCAAATGGGCAAAAGTATTATTTAACTCATGCTGCCAATTTAAACAGGGGTGGAAATTTCATTAACCTGCAAAATGAAATTGATGAACAGTTATGTAATGTATTTGATAAACTCAATCATCACTCAAAACATTTTTATTATGGACGATATGATTTAAAGGCAAATTCACTGGATGATTTAAAGAACGGAAAAAATTTTCTATTACTTGAATACAATGGGAGTGGAGCCGAACCCAATCATATTTATAATTCAGGTTATTCTCTCCTTGCAGCTTATAGGGAAATTCTAAAACACTGGAAAGTCCTCTATCAAATATCACGTTACAACCGGAGGCAAGGATTGAAACCCTGGTCTTTTATGAAAGGATGGCGCTTTTTAAAAAAATCAAAAGAACATTTTAGGCTATTAAAAAAATTGGATACAGTTTAGTCAAAAGGTAATTCATTATAAATCTATATTTTCGGTTTTAGGTAAAAATTTTGCATGTCAAAATTGGGTCGCATTTTTTTTACGGGAATGTTTATTTCCTTCTTAGGGTCTTTGCCGCTGGGTACGCTGAATATTGCGACCATGCAAATTTCAATTAGTGATGGCATTGGGCAAGCAGCACTTTTTGCACTTGGAACTTTGCTATCTGAAATAATGTATGTGCGTATTTCTTTGGTGGCAATGGATTGGGTGCGTAAGCAGCATACATTGTTCCGCATTTTAGAATGGTTAACACTGGGAATTGTGCTTGCCTTAGCCATATCCAGTTTTTACGCTGCAACACACCCTTCCGAAAAAGAAAATGTTATCCTGAGCAGCACATTAAACCGTTTTTTATTAGGACTGATCATGTGTGCGCTTAACCCCGTGCAAATTCCATTTTGGTTTGGATGGAGCACCGTGCTATTCTCTAAAAAAATATTATTACCTAAAAACAGTCATTACAATACTTATATTGGCGGCATTGGTTTAGGCACTATTTTAGGCAATTGTGTTTTTATTTTTGGGGGGCAAATGATCGCAAATAAACTAAACACGAGCCAGGATATATTAAACTGGATCATCGGCGGCATTTTTGCATTAACCGCATTGATACAGATTTATAAAATAATGACGAAGAAAGATGTTGAACACCGTATAGAACATCCTGAAGAAGAAACCAAGCATTTTGAAGAAAGGGTAGAAGAGATAAACAAAGAACCATTAAAATAATTCTTTGCTAAGGCTGTTTAAACCGTGTTCATTAAAGAAAAAGAAGTTGTATACCGTTGAAATCTCTTTATAATTTTTTCTCACAATTTTGATTGTTTCTATATTCCTCCTTTTATAAAGGGGGGAGCAGAATCTCACCTAATAGAAAAATTTCATAAAGGTGAATTTAGAATATTCGTAGTTCTTCGGACAAAATGCTAAGCAGTTCTAAGAATTAATTACATCGGTCAATTCCATGCTTTTATTCCGAAGATCAATACCTCCTTCAAGAATCGATTTTAGATTTGTCAGGTAAAACAGCCATCCTTTGCTGCAACCCAAATGATAATATACCTGTCCCTTTTCATCGGTGGGAATTTCATCCTGCACCAACTCTATCATTCTTTCACCGGCTTCTTCTTTTATCATTACCGATACATTACCGGCTTTGCCAAAACTAAACTGCAGAAAATCTTTTCCATTAGCCTGCATGATCTTTCCTTTTTCTATTACATCATCTCCGTAACCATGCCACATCCATTCATAGGTATCATTCACTTCGACAGCACTATTTCTATTTCTTTTATTACCATCCTGTTTGGTAAATTCTGCCTTACGTAAAAACCAATTTTCAAGATCATCTTGTGATGTCCAGGCCCGGTAAATAGTTGCTATATCTGCCTTAACAGGCACTCTTAGCTTAAAGCTACCCCAGTCATGTTGCATAAAAAAACTTTATAAAAAGGTAAGAAGTTTTATCCAAATAATTACTCTGCAATTCATCATAATTTAATCTCCACGTCTGCATAATTTTATTACCTTTTGGATGAATTCTAAACCAAAAAAATTTAAAGCCATGACAACGAAAGAAGCCGTTATGACCATACAGGAAGTAGCAAATCGTTATTCTGAACTTGCTAAAGAAAACAAATGGACGGAAATCCAGGAAGAGCTTTATGCTGATGACGCTGTTAGTATAGAGCCGCCACAAGCTGCTGCCCAGGGATTGCAAAATGCTAAGGGATTAGATGCTATAAAGAAAAAAGGAGAGGAGTTTAATAAAATGATTGAAGAAATGCATAGTGGGTGGTGCAGTGAACCGGTTATTGGAGGAAATCATTTTTCGGTTGGCATGGGTATGGATGTAACTATGAAGGGTGCCGGCCGCATGCAAATGGATGAAGTGGCAGTGTACGAGGTGAAAGATGGGAAAATAGCGAAAGAGCAATTTTTCTTTTAGCTGATATTAGCATGACAAAAAAGCGACACAATAGAATGTCGCTTTTTTTAATTTCTTAAACACCGCCAGTTTTATTTGCTGTATAATGTTAAGCATTGAAACTTATGGAAACATTGCCTTTCATCAAAATGGAATTGATAAGCTATTAGAATAAATTAGTAAATGATATATCTTTCATATGGAGATCGCATAGAATTTTTAATTTAGTATTTCTAGTTAATCGTTTTGATATGAAAACGATTTTGTTATTAATAATTTGCGCAATTAGCTTAATGCCTTGTAATACATTAGATCATCAAACAAGAGAAATAAAGGTCATCGCTACTCCCCGGATTGATACCATCAACTTTAAAACGCAGCTACAGCCAATTTTTCAAAAAAATTGTTCCCCGTGCCATTTAACGCGAGGTAAAATGTATGAAAAAATGCCCTTTGATAAAGGTGAAACTATTATCAGTCATGAAGCAGGTATATCAAAACGTTTTAAAAACGAAAACGAGCTGATTATACTTAAGCAATTTATACAGCAAAATAAGGTAGCGACCTACCTGCATTAATATTGGTAACTGTAAAAACACCGACTTTGATTTATTACATTGCTTTTACTTTACCGCTAATGTCATTGTAAGAGTTAATAAGAAAATCGTTTCTTTTATTGCAAGCACTCTGTGAGGGATATGCGCATGAAGTGTCACTATTTGAAGGCATCGGGAAGTAGTTCCCTTATCGGTGTCATCATTAATTATCGAAACCTTGCAAGCTATTCATCCTTATATTATTAAGTTAAACCCCTTCCTCTGCTTTACCATTTCCTGTATCTTTACCAATGATGAGCCTGTTAAATCTTTTAAAGAATAAACTGACACATGCAAACAAGATTAGTTGAAGGTGTTGCACATAAATGGAAATTGACCAGGTCTATCCCTTACTTTTCACATTAAACAGAAACTAAGATGCCTGAATCGCCTCGTGTTGTGCTTTGCGTTGATGATGATGCTGATGATAGGGAGATGGTTAGTAATACTATTTTTGAAATTGACCCATCATTTAAAGTTGTACATGCTGAAAATGGCATAGAAGCTATTGAATATTTATCAAAGGCAAAAGTTGCAGACGACCTTCCGTGCCTGGTAATATTGGACATTAACATGC
>JALZIY010000285.1 GCA_030860085.1 Bacteroidota bacterium
GTATATTTGAGAGTGCCTCAACAAGTATATACATTTTCACTCCAGTTAGAGTGGGAAGTTGTAAATGTAATAAGCAATATTGACCGGTTCGATGCTACCTGGAGCAATATTGAAAAACGGGAGAGCAGGAATGTAAAACAACTAAAATCTATAGCCACAGTAAGAAGCGTAGGCGCCTCTACCCGAATTGAGGGATCGCAAATGACAGATGACGAGGTAGAAATTCTTATCCAGAATCTGGATATTTCTAAACTGGAGGATCGGGATGCACAGGAAGTAGCCGGTTATTTCACTACCCTCGATCTTATATCTGATTCTTATGGGCATATGGAAATCAGAGAGAGCAACATAAAAGCGCTGCATAAAACCCTGATGCAGTTTAGCCAAAGCGATCATTGGCATAGGGGTAATTATAAGCAAAGCAGCAATTCGGTACAGGCAACAACACCGGAAGGGAAAAAATATATAATTTTTGAGACAACAGCCCCTGGTATGGCTACAGAAGCTGCTATGAAAAATCTTATAGAATGGTATGAGAAGGAAAAGGAAATACATCCATTGATCAAGGCGGCTTTGTTTTGTTATGATTTTGTTTCCATTCATCCCTTCCAGGATGGTAACGGGAGGATGAGTCGTTTATTAGCAAGCCTTATTTTGCTAAAGATGGGATATAAATGGATTCAGTACATAAGTTTTGAACATGAAATAGAAAACAGGAAAGGTGATTATTACAGGAAACTGATGGAATGCCAGAAGCAAAGACCAAATGAAGATGTAACACCATGGGTACTTTTTTTTCTGGATTGCCTGAACAATATGAAAGATAACCTGATGAAAAAGCTGGAAGCGCAAAGCGTATTGACAGAACTTGATGCAAGACAAAAAAATATTTTAATTTTTATTGAACATCATAGCGGTACCCGTACAGGTGAAATTTCAAAAAAATTAAACATCCCACTACCTACTGTAAAAAAAGCAGTTGCTGGTCTGTTACAAAAAGGATTGATTGAAAAAAGTGGTTCAGGTCCCGGGACGACTTACATTATGGTGTAAATCGCTTTTGTTATTCTTCAACAGTTATACGGTGGGCGCTTGAACACAATTACTCCATAATTATTATCTTTCATTTTAGTAAACTTCATCATGGATTTTATACTCCTTCAAACTTTTGATAATTACATAGATGCACATATAATAAAAGGAAGATTGGAAGCAGAAGATATTATCTGTTGGCTGAAAGACGAGCACCTGAGTGCGTTGATTGTAGATCCCATACTGGTTTCTGCCATCGCCGGCATTAAACTAATGGTTGCAAGGGAGCATGTGGAAAAAGCAATGGAGATTTTGAATGAGCCTCCGCAACTATTGGACGAGGCAGAGGAATCCGAATAACTAAAAATAGTTTTCATATTCAGAAGCTATTTAAAAATAATTTCGCTAAAACTGGTCGGTGATTCCGATAGCCATCGGAACGACAACGGCAGAGAGTGTTCATCAGGCGATAAACCAATAACAACGGTTGATTTTATATCTAATACGGAAGCAGTATCTTACTCACAAGTTAGATTGTTTTTATACCTTATCAGGGCTTACCTGTTTAATAACTTGATGATACCAATGTTTATCTTGCTTTGAAAAGGTATTTATTTTAATGGAATACAGAGAACTACCGGAAAATGTTTGCGAGATATTATTGATTGAATTATTTCAATCAATATCTGAACTATTGCAAAAGGCAGCGCCTGATGGATTTATTAATTCGCCTTTCATCCTACGCCTGAACAACAGTATAAAGAATATCGCCGGATGAGTGAAAACATTGCAGGATTACAAAAATCTTTAAAAAACGAAGCAGACAACAAACCTTTAATGAGCTTTGAAGAATTCATTAAAGATGCCAAAGTTGAACCTGTTGACGAACAATATGAAATAGTTTCCATTTTTGGAG
This sequence comes from Bacteroidota bacterium, assembly GCA_030860085.1. Taxonomy (GTDB): domain Bacteria; phylum Bacteroidota; class Bacteroidia; order Chitinophagales; family Chitinophagaceae; genus Flavisolibacter. Next base: position 1,949 of record JALZIY010000285.1, read on the forward strand.
ATTGTATCTGGAATATATTTTCAAACAATCATACGGTACTTAATGAAAATAACGAAAGCTATGACCTGGGTTCGTGGCGAGGAAGTGGCCATTTCATTGCAGATGTTATCAACAAGCTGCAACTGGTTCCTGGCAAATCTTTTGACTACATGGATTTTTATATGGGAGGCTTTTTTACAGAGGAAAGAGCTGACCTTACATGCGTGTATGAATTTATTTTCGAAAAGCTGAAGGCAAAAAATTTAGACTGGGAATATTCTTTTCCCAAAATGGGGTTGATAAACTTTAATAAAGAAGATGACGAAAAAGATGTACCTGAAAATTACAACGCTGCAGCAGCAGTTAAAAAACAACTTGAAAAAGAAGAGCACCAAAATGAAATAAACAAACTGCAGGGAAGCTTTGATGAAATTTACAAAGCAGAATATGAAGAAGCCCGCTATAAAAAGCCATCAGCAGAAGTAATGGCTTATTTCAATATTTATCGTCGTTACCCGAAGGGACATCCTTTGGCATAGGATTAT
>JALZIY010000297.1 GCA_030860085.1 Bacteroidota bacterium
TTCACAAACGCTTCCTTATCCCAATGCTCAGTATAAACAAGACCCCTGCGCCAATGATCAACGGAATTAGCTGTAACAGAATTTGCATTGAATGGTACATTCATTACACCGAGAGAATGTCCATCGGGTGCCGATAAATAGATCTTTACTTCTGTATTAATTTCATCTATAATAAAAACACCACAACGAAAAAATGGAACTTCTAACATCATAAGCTCCTGCCATATTATTGGGGTGATGCGTTGGAGGTCATCGGTTGTACGCATCGAAGCAATTTCTGCACGAACGCGATCAAGTGATGATTCTTTGATTGCCTCAAGTGCCCTTGCTTCTGATTGTTTCAGATCCTCGAATCTTTTATACGCAAGACTAAAAGCATTGGCAAACCGACGTATAACTTTTATAATATCTTCAGTAAAAGGTATTTCCCTGAAAAAATAGATTCCACCGGAAACAAAAAAAGTACAGTAATAGTATTGACAATCTCTATCTGAAACACTCGCTCCTGCCGCTGCATCAGGAAGCTTATAATTATCTCCCGACATCGTATTGTAATAACTTATTAAATCTTCACCTTGTAATGTATAATAAAAATCTTCCTGCTTTTCCCAGGCAGCAAATACTCCCTGCAACATGGGATGAACGTCCATCGATTCATTACCCGAAAAGTTTACTTCGTATCCTTCATTTGTTGTAGTTGTTGTCCAGACATCAACAGAGCGACTATCAGCATTCATTATACCGATACCGCAACGAAGTGTTTTTAATTCAAGCTTATCCAATTCCCTGAAAATAATTGATACTACCTGCTGAAGGTCCTGGCTTTTATTCATGGCCATCGTTTGGGTTCTTACCCTTTCAAGCGCAGCTTCAATTTTTGCTTCTCTTGCTTGTGCTTCTGCTTCTTTTAAATCTTTATAGCGTTTGTAGGTGAGACTTAGTACAGATGTAAATCTGCGGTATATTTTCAATTCATCTTCCGTAAATTTTTTTTCCGTCCATGCGTATACCGTTCCTTCTGTAAAAAAGAAAAAATAACCAAATTGAACAGCATCATGAGGGTAATTCTGAAATGCAATCCGGGATCCTATGAACTGGTAATACTCTTTGATTTCATTGCCTCGCAAAACAGGATGATATTCTGTTTGCAATAGCCAACTATCATAGACTTTTTTTAGTACAGGGTGTTCTGCTAATTTTAATTTGCCCGATATTTCTTTGGCTTCCCCCGAGTCGGATATTATCATGCCAGTAAGGTCAGCGATGTGTGTTTCTTTATCAATCAAACCCACGCCACATCTTCTGGGCATTAAGTTTAATAATCCCATCTGCTGATAAAAGGCTTTGATCGTTTCTGCAAGATCTTCTGAACTGTGCATGGCCATTGCTTTTCCACGAACTCTTTCCAAAGCAGCTTCAATCATTGCTTCTTTTGCCTGTTCTTCGGCTTTTTGCAGATCAAGAAAACGGGTGTAGGTGAGATCAAATACACCCGCAAATCTTTCCAGTAATTGAATAGTTTCTTGTGGTCGTGGTTCCGGTGTTGAAATATTAAGCAGTCCCCTCGAAAAGAACGCACAACTTACCACCCTTCTGCCTTTTATATCTTCAGCTCTTACCGGGATGCCATAAATTCTATTCCTATAAGTAATCCAGTTCTCCAGCTCTTTTCCGGTCAGATCTATAACAATTGAACTTTTGTGTTCTTTCCATGCCTTAAATTCTTTGCTGATTAATGTAGGCTCTTCTAGACTTAAAGTAAATGCACGGTTTACCTGCGAGCCGCTGCCACTCCAATCAGTTACCCGCATTTCTATAGTCCCTTCAGCCTCATTTATAGTACCAATGCTAATCTGCATCGGAACTTCTCCGAGTTCTTTAAATTGCTGAAAAAGCACAGCTGCAGTTTCAGAAAGCTCTTCGCTTTTTTGCATGGCCATTGTTCTTGCACGAACTCTTTCCAGTGCCGCTTCAATTTGTGCTTCTCTTGCCTGCGCTTCGGCATTTTGTAAATCATGGAATCTTGTATAGGTCTGTTCAAATACAACGGCAAAGCGTTTCAGAATATCCTGGGTTTCCGGCGAATACGCCTCCACCCCTTGCAGGGTTATTAATCCATGCGAAAAATAAGCATTATGTGATACCCATTGGGAAATGTTTGCTTCTTTCAAGGGCCGAAAGATTTCCTGTATGTCCGGCATTTTATCAGCCAAATCCAGAAATTCCTGCCATATCTCATTTGAAAATACGTTGGTGATAAAAAGGTGTTTTCGTTTATCTATAGGAGTTGCCTTCCAGGTTTTGTATTCGTCCCTAATAACGGGAAAATGATTAAATGGGAATTTAAATGTTGAAATAGTTCCATCCGATTGATAAAAATGTGCCCAGATTGATGCGATGCCGGTATCTTCATCAATCAGCCCAATTTCAATATCCGTTGATTCAGTGTTGATTTTCAGTTTTTCAAATTCCTGGTAAACCAGTTTCACTACTTCTGTTATTTCATCACTTTTATACATAGCCATCGTTCGTGCCCTCACCCTTTCCATGGCCAGTTGAATTTGTGATTCTCTTGCCTGTGCTTCGGCTTTTTGGAGATCGAGGAAACGAGTATAGGTGAGATCAAATACACCGGCAAATTTTTCAAGCAGTTGTATAGATTCCTGCGGCCGCGGCTCAAGAGTTGAAAAGCTCATAAGTCCTTTTGAAAAGAAAGCTGCATTTACAATCCTGCGGCCAGTGATCTCAATATCACCGGCACTTATACCTGTAATTTCATGTCTGTACCGGACATACTCTTGCAGTTCTTTTCCGGCAAGCTCAATAACAAGTGATTTTTTTTGTTCTTTCCAGGCTTGGTATAATTTGTTCATCACATGCGGTTCAGTAACCGGCATCGCAACAGCCTGGCTCATTTGATTCCCCTGCAATGTTGCTGAGAATTCAATTACACCTTCATCTTCCTTAAAGATGCCAATAGAAAAATGAAGGGGATCTTCGCCTAATGCATTGAATTGCTGAAAAAGAACGTAAGCTGCATCCGACAATTCTTCACTTTTGTGCATAGCCATTGTTCTGGAACGAACTCTTTCCAATGCTGCTTCAATCTTTGCTTCCCGTGCCTGTGCTTCGGCTTTTTGGAGATCGAGGAAACGGGTATAGGTTTGATCAAAGACCTTTGTGAACCTTTTTAGAATTGCGGCATCATCGTCTGAAAGTGGTTCCGGACCAATAACCGATAAAGAACCATAATCCATAAAAGCAATGGATGCAACTGCTCTTTCAGATGCTGTGAGAACTTTTTTAACATCATCGGGAAGGCTGGCCAATGGGCTATGGTTTAATACAAATAGCTCGAAGCTCTTTTTTAATTCTCCTTCATATACAAATGTCTGATACGGAATTCCTTTTTGCCATGCAGCCAGTTCTTCTTTATAATATTGATGATCGAAATATGGAATGGTGAAACTCTGGGGCAAGGCATTATCAGGAATAGCCATCCAATATTCCGAACTCAGATTTTCTTTATTGTATAAAACAATAGCACATCCATCGGAAGGAAAACCCAATTGAAGTAATTGCTCAAAAACTACAGACACCACTTGATTAAGTTCATCACTCTTTTGCATCGCCATGGTTTTTGCACGCACTCTTTCCAGGGCTGCTTCAATTGCTAATTCTTTGTTTTGTGTTTCGACTGCTTTCCTTTTTTGCTCGAGTTCTTCAATAGTTTCTTCTAATAAAATGGCAGTGGTTCTTTTTACTTTTTCTGTACGGTCAAGTTTAAAGGCAGTTATTTCTAATTCTTTATCAACGTCCTTTAATGATTTTGTAATAGCATTTTTTTGCTCAGCAGATAAACTTTCGTCTTGCTGAATAGTATTTAATATGGTTTGAAGATGCTGGTTCATTTATTTTTTTGCAGAATTTATTTTTTTCTTTTCATAATCAGTTAAATAGTTTTGAGCAGTCATTACTTTTTGTCCCGTTTTTATTTCTAATTCTTTTCTTGCATTGCCCGCCACAGCTCCGCCTTGTTTGGCGGCTTTTTTATTTTCAATAAATCCTTTGGGCTTTCTTGTTTTTACAATAGCAGTTGTGGATGCTTCGCCGAGCATGGAGAAAATTAATTCCTAAATCCGTCATGTGGTCTCTTAGGTTTTGGGTTTTGAGACCTTTTACTTTTTTATGCTGAGAAGGTAATAACCCAAATGTTGCTTTAGAAATTTCTGCCGTAAGTATGGCGTATTCTTTTTGTTGTTTTACGCCGCTGCTTTTCCGCTCCTCCGTTAACTCTTCTCTGATGGCAATGCTTCGCATCCTTTTTTCAATCCAGTCATCAGGATAGCCTTTGAGTTTGTACAATTCCCTTGTTCGTTGTGCAGCTAACTCCGGATTTTCAATTTCATCTAATCTGTCGCTGCCTACTTGTGCCAACCAGAGTTTGAAAGGTTCGGCTTTGGGTGAGGGTATGGATTGAATGATTCGTAATAAACCTTTTGTATCAGCAGCCTGAACCTTATGTCTTTTGCCATCTGCTGCTTCCATTTCAACCAGGGGACAAATTGTCCCCCAGTTGGAACTTAATTGAGTGTCGCGTTTTTTCATCTTCTTTATGTAGTCTTTAGCATCAACAGTGTCTGTAAGCACTTCAATAACATCCTGAATAGAAAAATACCATTTCTGTTCTGTTTCATTCCAAACCGACCTGATTTTTTTAGACTCAAATAATTTTATGTTACTCATATTGTTGGTTTTTATTTGCTGAATAATTATATGCAGTACAAGAGTGCCTTTAGGTTTGTATTAAGATCTTTGATAGAATAGCTATTATTACTATTACTTTCTTTTTTGCTACTTTTTTCTTTAGTATCCACGTTAATATGTGGATAAATCAACTACC
>JALZIY010000315.1 GCA_030860085.1 Bacteroidota bacterium
CTTTCAACATTAAGCCCATAAGAAATGCCTTTGCATAAGAATAGTTTGAGAAATCTCTTTTCTTTCTTTCTCTTCCTCCCGATCGTTTATATGTTCTTATAAACATGATAATGCCGACCGCTAAAAATAAAACGATCATGATCCACTGGAGTATCAGAAAAAGATTTGTTTTCTTTATTAACGTATCAAAGCCAAGAAAATAAAGACGGATATAAACTACTTCAACAATTGCTGACCCAAGCCCAAATAATAAACCCGCTTTTTTATTTTTATCAATTGTTAGTCCTAATGCTGCAGCACTCATATTTGAGGGTGCCAGTGAACCTGATAAACTAATGAGATATCCGCTTAAGAAAGAAATAATCAAACTTCCCATTCAGTATAATAATAAAACTTTCGTGCCAACATTTGTGACAGATGACAGATGGCAGATGACAGCAAGTCGTTCAATTATGATAGGTATTCTTAGTTATAAAGCACGAGTTGTCGGTGATGAATAGTGAGTTTACATGCGAAAGAGTAGCCATTCACAATTGCCCACTCACCACTGAATTTGAATACATGCAAACTACATCTGTTACTTGATTTCTACAGCTCATATCTCCCAGTCAATAACCTGGTTAGCCCATTCATTCCGGTAAGGTGTAACAATACGGATATAATTATCGGTGTAGCCCTCCATCATGCCATTTTTTTCATGACCTTCAAAAAGTACTTTTCTTTTTTGCCCATGATGGAGTGTTGTAAAATCCTGCATCTTCTGGTAGCTCAGGTTGCGAAGAATTTTATTTCGCTGGTGGCGAATGCTTAAAGGCACAACAGGCTTTATTTCCAGCGCTTTCGTTTTGTCTCTTTCTGAATAGGTAAACACATGCAGGTAGGAAATATTAAGAGCGTCTAAAAATTCAAATGTTTCTTTAAAATGTTCTTGGGTTTCACCAGGGAAACCCGCAATTACATCAACGCCAATAGCGCAATGAGGCATAAGTGTTTTAATTAGCTCCACTTTTTCTGCATACAATTCTTTTTTGTAACGCCTGCGCATAGCGGCTAATATTTCATTGCTGCCGCTTTGTAACGGAATATGAAAATGCGGCATAAACTTTTTGCTCTGCGTTACAAATTCAATAATCTCTTTTGTCAGCAAATTTGGTTCGATAGAAGATATGCGATAGCGTTCAATGCCTTTTACGTTTTCTAATCCCTGTATAAGATCGTAGAAATTTTCCTTTCTTTTTGTAGGGTTGATTGCTCCCTCTCCATTCATGGAGAGGGCAGGGGTGAGGTGGTCGGACCGGGTTTGGAGGGGGCCGCCAAAATCACCAAGATTGACGCCTGTCAGTACAATTTCTTTTACTCCATTCTGCGTCAGGGTTTTTGCATTGTCAACTACATTTTTTATACTGTCACTTCTGCTTTTTCCACGGGCCAAGGGAATGGTGCAAAATGAACAGTTATAATTACAACCGTCCTGTACTTTTAAAAAGCTGCGGGTTCTGTCGTTTAAAGAGTAGGAAGCATTGAACCCTGAAACATCTGCAATATCACAGGAAGAAATTTTTGCTGCATCGCCTTTGGTTAATTCTTTTAAATGATTGGCGAGGTTAAATTTTTCCGCCGCGCCTAATACAAGATCAACACCCGGAATTTCTGCAATTTGTTTTGGTTTTAACTGCGCATAGCAACCCGTGATCACTACCATGCTTTGCGGTGCTTTGCGTTGAATACGCCTTACTAAATGCCGACATTCCTTATCTGCATTATCAGTAACAGAGCAGGTATTAATTACATAAACATCAGCTTCCTCTCCAAAATCTTTTTTTAAAAAACCTTCGCTTTCCAATTGTCTTGATAGGGTAGAGGTTTCTGAAAAATTGAGCTTGCAACCAAGCGTATGAAAGGCAACTGTGCGCTGTTTTTCCATGAGGCGCAAAGGTAATGAAAACAGATGTGCAAGCGATGTAACAAAAACTATAGGTATTGTCTCAGTTTGAATTTCTTAGTGTTTATTAAAGAATAAACCATTGTAGTTGCAATAAGAAATAAATTCCTTTATTAGTTCATCCATTTGCGGACTAACTGGCTTTTTATCCTTTTTGTATGTGAGAAGCCATGAGCCAACATTTGCGCAAATTTCGCCACCAGTTGCACCAGCTCTTACCTCTTTTTGAAGTCCAGATAATTCAACATGCTGGTTGTTGGTAGAAAGATAATGTTCAACAGCTACTATTATCTCTAAATGATTACGCATAATTAATCTGCTAAATCTAACAATATCTTCAATAGTCAAGCTAAGACACTACTAAACTATATATCTCATTAAGTGGCTGATATTTCTCGATTAAGTCTTTGAGATAATTTAGTTGAACTCATAC
>JALZIY010000318.1 GCA_030860085.1 Bacteroidota bacterium
GCTTATGGCTTTTTAACTGATGCTTCTTATGTTGTGGATTTTAAAAATAAGATTGAGTTCATGTTAGCCGCAACGATATATGTAAACAGTGATGAGGTATTAAACGATGATAAATATGATTATGATACCATTGGGTATCCATTTTTATACCAGTTGGGGCAGAGTATTTATAAATACGAATTGCAACGACCACGTATTCACAAACCTGACCTTTCAGCATTTAAAGTACAATACGAAAAGCGTAATCTCAATGATAAAAGGCCTGCTATTATAGTGGTAGATAATTAATGACAATGCAACTTGTTTAAACATGCATTGCTTACCATTTATTTTAGGTCCTTAAGAAAATTAAATCAAAAATGATAATACCGAATCAAAAATCACTCTTTAATATTCCTGATGATATAACTTATATGAACTGCGCTAATATGTCCCCGCTTTTAAAAAGTGCAAATGAAGCTGGAGTAGCTGCCATAAACCAACGCAATTCACCCTGGACAATTTCTGTTGCGCAATGGTTTGAGCCAGTTGAAGAATTAAAACTATTATTTGCTGAAATTATAAATACAGATAAAGAAAATATTGCCCTTATTCCTTCTGCCAGTTATGGAATCGCTATTGCAAAAAAAAATATTGAACTCAGCCCTTCTCAAAATATAATCATATTAGATCAACAATATCCTTCCAATGTTTATGCATGGCGCGAATTGTCGAAGGAAGCCGGAGCGGCCATTATTACAATAAAAAAAGAAATTAATCAAACGTGGACAGAAGCGATTGTAGATAAAATTACTGAGCAAACTGGCTTAGTAGCCATTCCAAATTGCCATTGGACGGATGGCAGCCTGATAGACCTGGTACAAGTAAGTAAAAAGGCTAAAGAAAACGGAGCAAAATTGGTAATCGACGCAAGCCAATCTGTAGGCGTTTATTCATTAGACATCAATAAAATAAAACCTGATTTCCTGGTAACAGTAGGTTATAAATGGCTCTTAGGTCCTTATGGTTTAAGTTATTTGTACGCAGATGAAAAATATTTCGCAGAAGGGAAGCCCATAGAATACACCTGGCTGAATAAAAAGGGTAGCGAAGATTTTGCAAAACTCGTTGCCTACACTGATGCCTACAAACCGGGAGCCCGAAGATTTGACGCCGGCGGTTCTTCATCCTTTACTAATATACCCATGGCCAAAGCAGCCTTGACTCAAATACTAAAGTGGGGTGTAGAAAACATACAAGAAACCCTTTCACTTCTAACAAATCAAATTGCAATAAAGGCTAAGGAGCAGGGCTTTGAAACAACTAATAATAACCGTGTTGGACATATGATTGGCATAAAGCTGAGCGAAAATAAGGCCATAGAAATTGGGAAAAAACTAACCGATAATCAAATTTATATCAGCTTCAGAGGAGTGAATATGCGTATAGCCCCACACGTTTACAACGATTATAAAGATGTTGATAGACTATTTCAGTTTTTATAATTAGTCCATGTTTTTTGAAGGATGAGTGCCTGTTGTATGACTCACTTCATGTAATTAAAAATCGTGCATTAATTAATATGTTATTTCTACTGGCATAATTTCTTTACAGAATACTTTAATATGAAATCAAAAAAAACAGCAGCTTCAAAACCTTTGGCCACTGCAGTTGATTTAATCAAAAAGGGAAGGAAATCAAAATTTCCTGAAGATATCAAACCTATGCTGGCCACACTGGTGGACAAACCTTTTGATGATGAAGGATGGTTGTACGAAGTGAAATGGGATGGGTATCGAACTATAGGATATATAAATAAAAATGGTGTTGAGATCCGCTCAAGAAATAATAAATCTTTTAATGAAAAATTTTACCCGGTTTATGAGGCGCTAAAAAAATGGCCTGTGAATGCGGTGGTGGATGGAGAAATAATGGTGTTGAACGACCAGGGTGTTCCTGATTTCAGCGACCTGCAAAACTGGCGAAGCGAGGCAGACGGAAATCTGATTTTCTACCTGTTTGATATTTTATGGCTGGATGGTTTTGATTTAATGGATCTTCCTCTTAGCGAACGACGGGAAATTTTAAGATCTGTAGCACCCAATACTGACACCATTAAACTCAGCGAAAATTTTGATGAAAAAGGGAGTGTATTTTTTGCATTAGCAGATAAAATGGGATTGGAAGGCATTATGGCAAAAAAAGCAAATAGTTTTTATACACCTGATTTGCGTACAAAAGAATGGCTTAAAATAAAAACAGAAAAACGGCAGGAAGCTATCATTGGCGGATACACACGGAATGAAGGGTCAACAAAACAATTCAGTGCATTATTGTTAGGTTTATTTGAAAATGGCGTGTTCAATCATATTGGTGTAGTCGGCACTGGGTTTACAGATAAACTCCAGAGGACTTTACTAAAAAAATTAAAACCTCTCATTATTACTGAATGTCCTTTCAGCACTATACCGGAATATAATAAGCCTTCGAGATTCCGGCCTAACCCTCCAAAGGCTGAAGTAACATGGGTAAAACCCGAAGTGGTTTGTAAAATCAGTTATCGTGAAATGACAAAGGACGGCGCCATCCGGCACCCATCATTTAAAGGATTGCGAGAAGATAAAAATGCAAATGAAGTGGTGAGAGAGAAGCCTGTTATTTTTCAACAAACTTCTTCCGAAGAAATTGAAAAAGATTATAGGATAAAATATGAGAATGAAAATGTATTAGTGCAAAAGAAACTGATCTCAACACCTGGCAAAAAAGAAAGAAAAACATTATTGAATCCAAAGGATGAAATGCAGGTGAGAGCAGTTAACGGCCATGACCTGAAGTTTACCAATCTAAGTAAAATTTATTGGCCAAAGGAAAAGGTAACCAAAAGAGATATGCTGAATTATTATTACCAGGTTGCTCCTTACATGTTGCCATATTATAAAGACAAGCCACAAACGTTAAATCGTTTTCCGCATGGCATTGTGGGAGAAACATTCTATCAAAAAGATGTGAAAGGAAAAGCACCGGAATGGATAAAAACCTTCCCCTATCATAGTGATGCTGATAATAGAGATAAAGAATTTCTGGTAATAACCAACGAAGCAAGTTTATTGTATGTTGCCTCCCTGGGCTGTATTGAAATAAATCCCTGGAGCAGTACAATATTAAAACCAGATAATCCTGACTGGTGCATTATTGACCTTGATCCCGACAAAAATAGTTTTGAGCAGGTAATTGAA
>JALZIY010000322.1 GCA_030860085.1 Bacteroidota bacterium
CTTTCAAATAAATTAGTTGGCTCAATTTTATTTTCTTTTTTTACCAGTAAAAATTGTTGTTCGAATCCGGGTTTTTGTCCGCCTATTTCCAATATAATTCTATTAGCAAAAGGCGTAGTGTCTGGAGCAATAAAGTAGCCGAAAATGGCTACCAGAATTGCAAGGAAAATCATCACTAAACCTGCCATGGCAGCCTTGTTCTTTTTTAAGCGGCGCCAGGCAGCATTCCAAAAAGATGATGATCGCTTCATGCGAGAAAGGTAAAGAATATGGGAGAAGGAGCAAGGTAAAAGGTACGACGTATGAGGTATAAGATACAAGTAGTAAGTCTGAAGATCCAGGGTTTAAAGATTTGCTACCCGCGATCAACTTCCAACTATCATCGATCAAGGATAAAACGAACTACTTCAATCTTCTTCCTTTCCATTCATATTTGCCTAACTGGCTTAACAGGCCTACACTCACTGTATAAAAAATATGCAAGGGTTGAAAGAAAGGAAAATAAAACAATAATTTCTTTTCATTATAAAATTTGGCTACTGATGCAACGAAAGGTATTTCAATAATCGTTTTTGAAATCCAGTATCCAACTACCATCCACCAATAAAATGGGTTAAAAAAAGAAGCTATTATAAGTACAATAAACAGCAGGTTAAAAAAATAGACAAATGCCAATATGGCCAAAACCCTCTTATCATCATAATAAAGTGTTTTGCTGGCCCAGCGCCGGCGCTGCATAAAAAACTCTTTCCAGCTAAGCATTGGTTGGGTTGAGACAATAGCTTTTTTACTTTTTAAATAGTGAACGCTTTGAGCATGTTTTTTCCAAATCTTATACATCAGTAACATATCATCACCACTGGATATTTTATCTATTCCTTTAAAACCATCCACTTCTAAAAATGCTTGTTTTGTATAAGCAAGGTTTGCGCCGTTGCACATACTGTGAAAATTTGCCGAAACACTGGCAGCCGTTATTCCCTGCAGAACCATAAAATCAAGTGCCTGGAAAATTTGAAGTGCGGAAAGTTCATAATTAAACTTTACCGGCGCTGCAATAAATAGAGCATTTTTTACCCGGTAGAAATTTGTTATTGTTTGCAACCATTCGGGCCCGGGCCGGCAATCGGCATCTGTAATGACGATCAATTTGCCTTTGGCCGCTATCACCCCAGCCTGTATAGCCTTTTTTTTAGAAGAAGAATTTTTATCCAAAGCAGGATAAATTACCCGAACAAATTCGTTTAAAAAAGGCTGAATATTTTTTTGCGTGTTATCGCTAGAATAATCATCTACAATAATGACTTCGAACAAATGTTTAGGATACGATTGCGCAAGAATGGCTTTTAATAAAATAGGAAGATTTTCTTCTTCGTTTCTTGCAGCAATCACTACTGATAAAAAAAAATTATCGCTCTGTTCCTGTGCTTCAAAGGAGGGTATGTGCTTCCAATGGTACCAATAATAAAAAATAAGGGAAGCATAAAGAATAAAAAAAAATATCCCAACAAGAATAAACACCATAACGGTCAAAGCTAACAGTAAATTAAATTTTCATGAAGGCGAGATTTTTATTAACTACTATTTCTTTATTGATTACGTTTAGATACTCAACCAAAATACATGTGCATTTCTTATTCTCTCTCAAAAACCAAAGCTGCTTTTTCTTTCCAATGGTAAGCCTGTTAATAATCAATTTGATATTAACGGGGGCGCGGTAAAACGGATAGACTGCGCACCCAGGATGTAACTTTTAGCGTTATTCTCTAAAATTGAAAAAGTTTTCAATTTACTCGCTTGAAGCCCTTTTCCAGACTATATCCAAAAGAATGTTACAAGCCATTTTTGGCAACATTCTCAGAATAATATATCAATAAAAACGCTTACAGATTACACAGAAAAGCACAGATAAAATACAAATGAACAACCTGAGTTCATCTGTGATATCTGTGAGAAACAGGAGAAAATAAGGAATATGAAAACGTCAAGTTTAAAGTGAGCACATTAGAAAAAAACTTTTTAATTAATTCGCACGGCCGTGCCACTTGCACTTACCATTAACATACTACCACTGGAACCAATAGTTTCAAAATCAAGATCAATACCTACAATGGCATTGGCTCCTAATTTTTGGGCTTTTACTTCTAACTCTTTGAGAGCCTGGTTTTTTGCATCATCCATCACACGTTCATAAGTGCCGCTACGTCCGCCTAAAATATCCCTAAGGCCACCCAGGATATCTTTAAAAATATTTGCGCCAATAATTACCTCAGAAGAAATAACTCCGAAGTATTGCTCAATACTCCGTCCCTGGATGTCTGGTGTTGTTGTAGTGATCATTGATTTTTTATTTTAATGTTTGCCTCCATCCCCTAAAGGTGGGTTATTGAGTTTATTCGCATTTTCAGTGTTGCTACAGTTCAAGAGTGTCATCGGCTATACCAGGAATAAACTGCAACGGAAGATTGATAGTAACAACACCGTCCGTTCCATAAAACCAATTCTAAATTCTCAATTTCTTTAATACACTCTTCCAATGGTATCACAAGCGGCCTTCAACAAGCTATTACCATCGGGTGCATCATGCCATTTCTCCCACATCATTACACCATTGGCTCTTTGCTTTGCTAACATTGTTTTGTTTTTTACTGTGGGTTGCCCATTGTAATAAATGGTGTAGTTACTGAATGTGCCCTGGCTAACCACTGTCGAATCTGTTTGCGAACTGCCACCTTGTGCCAGTATGCTGCGGTAAGCCATGGTGGTGCCTGTTTGTGTTATGCCTGAAGCACGGCCATACGCAGGAAATGCTAACACACATTTTTCTTTAGGCATGCCACGCGTATTTAACCAATAGTTAAGGGAGGTAACAGCCAGGTTGTAATCGCTGTGATGCCTGTAAGCAACCGTTGTACTAAAATCATCATAGGCCATAATATTAAACCAGTCCGCATAGCCAAATACTTCGGTTTGTATAGCGTCACTTATAGCACCGGCATACTTACCGGCGGTGAGCGCAGCCGTCAAATAATATTTTGCATCGCGATGCAAAGAATCTGAAAGCTCTTTCATCAATGCAGTGTAACTAAGGTGCGTTCCGTCATCCGTTCTTGGAAATTCCCAATCGACATCTACACCATCAAAACCGTATTGACGGACCTTTGCCATTACATCTATTATAAAACCATTTCTTCCACTTGCTGTAGAAGCCATGTTTTTAAAATTACCAGCAGCCCCATCATTAATACTTACAAAAACCTTAGCTCCATTTGCTTTTGCTTTGCTTATTACCCGGGGTACGAGCAAAGGATTATTCACTGTCAGCATGCCGCTGCTGTTGACACCAAAAAAAGCATAGTTTACCACATTACACATTTTGAATTTTACATCAGGCACTTCATCGAGGTTTCTGTAATTTGGAAAATAACCTACTACGTAAAAACCAAAAGGAGGCGGCGGTTGAATAGTTACTACAGGAGGAGGTGGTGGTGGCGGCAGAGGTGGTGCAGGAAGACCATCTTTCTTGCTACAACTTTCCACTAACAACCCGGTAAACAAAAGCATAAGGCCGAGGCGTCCAAATTTCATAGTTGAAAATATACTTTAAAATACAACAAAGCATTTACTATTCTCTGCAAAAATGAATAAGCCAAAATTGTCAATGTTGGTTGGAGGTTTTCATTTAGAGACCCCTAAGAACATCGGTAATTCCGCAATTAGTTTTTTATTTCGATCCTATCTTTATCTCTATATCATTTCGTGTGAAAAAAATTATCTTTTTGTGGATCCTGGCATTTAGCTATTGTCATATTATTGCGCAAACTGCTTTTAGCATGGGCAGTGATCTAACATTGCTACGTGATTTTACAAAGAATCAGCAATTCACATCTTTCGGACAAACCGTGCAATTCAATTTTCATTTTACAAAAAAAGAAACCCTGTACACATGGATTGGCTATTATACTAATGGCAAGTATAAAAACAATTTGACTGCTCTTCCCAGATACCTATCCACCACACCACCTTCTGTACCATATAGTTCTTCATCAACTATTGGTTACCGGCAAATTTCTGTAGGTTGGAAGCATTATTTTAAAGAAACTTTTGAAGCAGAGAAATCGTATGCTATTTACGGATTAGCAGGATTTGGAATACTGTTTGGCCGTGCAGAAAATACGTTTAACATAAGGATTGACACTTCAAAATACATTGTGTCGCAATTGCCTGGAAGTGGTAAATTCAGGCGCCTTACTTTTGATGTTGGATTAGGTATTGAAGCGCCGATCGGTACTGGATTTTATTTTTATAGCGAATTACGTACCTGGTTACCTGCTTCTGATTTTCCTTCTCCCTATTTATATAATAGCGATGCACCACGGGTGTTGTTATTAAATGCAGGCTTGCGACTCTTATTTGATTATTGAATCTTTATGTCAAAATGATCATGGTAATTGTATAAGTTAAAGATCGCGCCAGATGGCGGGATCATAAAATCACTGGAAAAAATCCTTTTCTGAAAGCTTGATTAATTATAATTGCTTTCTTTCTTTTCCTTGTTGCACTTTTACAAAGTAAATACCTGGACTTTTATGGTAAACTTACCAGAACTTTCGGGGATGGCCTTGCCTATCAAAAAAAATAAGAAATAACGGCAATAGATTTCTTGCTGATACAAATACCTTTATTTACCTCTTAGAAACATCCTTCTTTACGACCACTTCTTGAAAGCGAATGGGTACTCATTTATCACAGAAATTGAACTAATTGGCAAGCCAGGGATTATGCCTGAAAAAGAAAAAGAGATCAATAGTTTATTATCAGTTTGCATAATCGCCGCACACTGAATCCATAAATAAAACTGCTATATCTTTAAAGCAGCTTTATAAACTCAAAGGGTTAGATGCTTGATAGCAGCAACATCATTGTACAAAAAATCCCATTACTTACATTTGTCAAATATTTTATTAAGATTAAAGAAGTTGGTTTGGTATTGCTTGAATTATAAGCGCTAAAATTATTTTCATGAAAACACTCATCATTATTCGCCACGCAAAAAGCAGTTGGGCTAATATAGGCCAGGATGACGCCGAACGCCCTTTAAATGAAAGAGGTAAAAAAGATGCGCCAGATATGGCGAAACGATTAAAAGAAAGAGGTTTAAAAATTGACCTCTTTGTATCAAGCCCGGCCAAAAGAGCAAAAAAAACTGCTAATTATTTTGCTGAAGAATTTGACACAAAAAAGGATGATATTTTAATAGTTGATGAATTATATGGTGCAGGCGTTCAAAACTTTTACAATGTAATTCATTCATTAAAGGACAAATATAATACCGTTGCTATTTTTTCACACAATCCCGGCGTTACTGAATTTGTAAATACGCTCACTAATGAACATGTTGACAATATGCCCACCTGTGCTGTATTTGCAATTAATATTCATACAGACAAATGGGCGGGTATAAAAGACAGCAGTACAGCCTTCCTGTTCTTTGATTATCCAAAAAGCAGGCAGGATTAAAGCCTGGTCAGCGTAATTGCACATTCGCTGATATCAAGTTAATGCTATTGGTATTTTTGCCGGTCACATTCCAGCCATCATTCAATTGCAGGAGTTCAATTGGTGGAGTTGTTAGTTGCATGCTCAGCACATCGCCACCTATATTTTTTGTTATCTGCCAAAGGCTTTTGTATTGTGCGTTATTGTCTGTGCAGGTTACCTTTCCTCCGTTTTCAAAACTAAATTGGTAATTATTTACCTGCGCTGTTTTATTCTGGTCTGCATAATAATAATAATTGGACCAGTTGCAGCTTGTATTATTTCTTGCGTTTCAGAAAGTCTATCATTATCAGGTGTGCAATTAGTAAAAAAAGAGAAGAAAATAAGAAGGCTATTGCCACACAGATTTTTGAGGTTTTCATTGTAAGGATTTAATCAAGATGCAAATGACTTAGCTTCTTTTTGTAAAGGCTTTTTACTACTTACCAAATAGACACCGCTGAAAATGAAGCAGGCTGCCAATAATTTTTGCCATGTAAGGGTTTCATCTAAAAAAAAGCTGGCTATTATAACTGCAAAAACAGGTTGCGTGTAAATGTATGTGCCTGTAACCCCTGCGCCTAAATGTTGAAGACCATAGGCATTAAAATAATAGGCTAAGAATGTTCCCAGTAAAATTATAAAGGCTAAGGCAATGATATGCTTGTATTCAAAAGAGGTAAAATTGATTTGAATGGTTTCATTCCAGCCAAATGGAAGGATCATAAAAAACCCGATAGTAAATATCCACCTTACCACCTGCAGTGGAGTGTAACGCTGCATGAGTGGTTTCACCAAAATAAAATATAGTGAATAAGAAATGGCATTGATTAATATTAACAAATCACCCCACAAATAATCAGGGGCATTAGATGAAGTCTCTTTTGTTGCAATCAGTATTGCCGCACCGGTAATGCCCAACATTAATCCTCCAGCTTTAATAAGCGTCATTGATTCTTTTAAAACCCAGAGAGCAAAAAGAGTAATTAGCAGTGGAGTAGTTAGCATAAGCAAGGAAGCATGAATACCGGAAGTCATGGTGAGTCCTTTAATAAAAAACATTTGATTAATGGCTACACCCGTAAGTCCACATAAAATAAAGCGGCCTACATCCTTGCGTTGAATGCCTGCCGGTGTTTTACCTAACGACCATATCAGCCAAAATAAGACCAGGCTGATACCTACTCTTAAAACGTTCAAGCCAAATGGTTTAACAACACCGGGAGATATTATTTTTACCAGGCTGTAATTAGCTGCAAAAAATAAATTAGTAAATAAAACGGCAAGATGTGCCTGGGTGGTATTTTTCACGTGAGGGGCAAAGATAAACTGTGGATCAATCCGTGAAACGCGAAAGGAAAGGTAAAATGGGATTTCGCTCATAACGTTACCGTCTCACGTCTCACTTTTTCCGATTAGCTTAATCAAATCATTGATTGCATTTTCCGAAGCATTATTTTTTTGAAGATCAAACTTTTGATAGTTGAATGCTTTTGCTAATTCTATTGCATTTTTTAATTTGAATTTATTTTGAGGAATGCAAAGAGCCATCCGTTTATTCATTAAATGTGATGATAAATATTCCTGTTCAGTCTGGCCTGGTGTTGGGATCAAAATAGTTTTTTTCTGCATGATCATCATGTCCATAACGGTACTGTAACCGCAGCGGCTAATGATAAATTCTGATGATCTTATCGCTTCTTCCAATTGTACAGAAGGTAAATGATTGATGATAGAAATATTTGAAGAAACAGTTGGTAGGTCAATATTTCCGGGAAGTCCTCTTACAAATAAAACCGGTTCGGTGTAATTGACTAATTGATCTAACAGATCATTTTCCATAATAGTTCGTTGAGGTTCAGGCCCTGAAAGTATCACCAGTAAATGCCTGTTCGAATCAGAGATGTTGGTTGGTTCAAACCGGGATTGAGGCCCAATATAGCTAACAGGTATTGATGGTTTTTTTTCCGGATGTGAAAGATCACCCGCCAGGTTAATTTCATTTTCTGCATCAGGCACCCAGCACTGGTTAAATTCATTGATGTATTGATAGTGTAAGCCTTGCAGCATTTCATCAGCCATTTTACCCAATGAGGTTTTTATCAATAACTGGTGTGTAATAATTACGGAATGTAAATCTTTATGATTTAAGCCGTAACGGTTGTCGGATATAACTGCATTTAGCTGGTGTTCTTCAATCATTTGTTCAAGCCATTCCTGTTCTTCTTCTATGGCATTTATAATTTTAGGGATTTGCAATAGTATTTTTCCTATAGACTGCCAGGCAGTTTCCCCATAATTGATATTGTATCCTTTTAGGGGCAGCATTCTAAGTTGTGGAAATTCTGTGCGTAAAAGATTTGCTATTCTTCCCTCTGCAGCCAACAATACTTCGCAATCTTTGCAAATTAATCGCCGGATAAGGGGTATGCACCGGGTGGCATGGCCTAATCCCCAGTCTAATGGCGCAACTAAGATCTTTGGCTTACTAAGTAAAAACTCTTGATTCATGTTTATTTTAAGAACGGCATACTAAAAGCCCGGTAAAATAGTTAATTTAGAAAGTCACTATGAAAAAAAGTATTTATATAATATTGCTACTATCACTGACAATTTTGATTACCAGTTGTAGCAAAAACGTTTACTCCGGCTCTGGAAAAGGCAGCAATTGTGGCTGTCCCAGTAAAAAAGGTATGGTTGGTTATTAAAATAATTATTTAAAATGACAAACTGCAACCGTGAACTTTTAGTAATGCTGAAAACAAGTTCCTTTACGGATAAAGCATTTGAACAACACGTGGAATGCCTGCATAATATTTTGATTCGCGTAGAATGTAACGATGTGTTTTGTAAAGCCCATGAGTTAGTTACCAGGGTGAAGATCACACAAAAGAGTAAGGCCATTTTAAAAGCTATTACCCACTCTCATTTAAAGCCTTTTTATTTTCTGGTCAATAAAAATTAATTATTGCACCTGCTGTAAAGCCTTACGCAACTTATTGATCATTTCTTTTATTTCTTCTTTTTTGCAGGTTCCTACACTTAAACGATACCACGGAGAATTTTTTGATGCACCAAATGCGTAAAATGGAACAATAGCCAGATAAGCTTCTTTCAATATAAAAGAGGTAACATCAGACTGATTTTCAAATCCGGTTCCATCACTCAGTTTTTTTCCTGTTAGGTCAATTTTTATCGTTAAATAAATAGCCGCCTCTGGCGCTACGGCATCAATGGACAATCCTTCTTTTTTTAAATTAATCAATCCTTCATAAATAAGAGTAAGCCTTTCCTCAATTTCTTTTTTATAATGAGCAAGGAATTGATGAATAGCATCAGTTTGTAAAAGATAACGTGCTACTGCTTTCTGTTCGGCCATTGGCGCCCACGCACCCACATGCGAAAGAATGGCTTTCATTTTATTGAGAATGGCAGCCGGTCCCATACTCCATCCGACACGAACCCCTGTAGCTGCAAATATTTTACTTACCGCATCTACAAATACAGTGTATGGCCGCATAGCTGGGTTTAACGATACAGGGTTATAATGTTCAATACTGCCATAGGTTAACTGGCAATACATCTGGTCGAACATTACATAAAGCCTTTTTTCATTCTTCTCCCGCCTGTTATTTTCTTCCACTACCATATCGCAGATGGCCTGCAGATCTTTTTTTCTAAATGTGGTTCCTGTAGGGTTCTGAGGTGAGCATAGTGAAAGAAAACTCGCTTCTTTAATATATGGCCTTATCTCATCTGCCGTAAGCATAAAATTA
>JALZIY010000324.1 GCA_030860085.1 Bacteroidota bacterium
TTGGAAGAGTTGCCAGGCTAACAATGGTGACGTTCTTTTTAAAGCCACATCAGTTAATGGCTGTGTTTTGATTTTTTTGACTTTACCGTTTACATCTATGTTTGTGTTGGGAGCAGTCAATAAGCTGTATTTTCTTTTTACTAATTAAGTTTAGAACGCTATCTGCTTCTTTCTTTTTTGTGCAGCTCTTCGTGATATAGGTGCATCTGTTGATACTGACTGATACCGGTGTTTTTTTGTTCTGCTATTTTTTTGTTTTCTTCTTCCCGTTGTTCTGTTTGTTTTTGTTTGTCTACTGCCCGGCTTTGAACCTTTTCTTCTGTAAACAGAATTAAGTCGATAGGAATTTGAGGTAAAAATGAAAAAGCGTTTTTAAATGGCAGTTGTCCATTCATACTTTGATATATCTCTGAACCAGAAATAATTAAAAAATCCAAATTACTCTGCTCTGTAGCTTTGCCTAAGGCATAACTTCATATTAAATAACCTTCCGGGACTGCACAGTTTCGAATGATCTTTGTTATGTCTTTTATTTTTCTCCTTGCAATCATATTATATAGGTACCACTTCCAACGGATCAGCATAATGTGCCAATCCAAAATTTCTTACCTGCGCTTCCTCCGGGTTCTGTACGTGCCATTCAAACTCATCTCTGAAATGCCTGATGGCTGCTGCTACCGGCCAGGCGGCCGCATCACCTAACGGACAAATCGTATTTCCTTCAATCTTACTTTGAATATCCCACAATAAATCTATATCACTCATTTTTCCTTTGCCATTTTCAATGTTTAAAAGAATCTTTTCCATCCATCCTGTTCCCTCTCTGCAAGGTGAACATTGTCCGCAACTTTCATGACGATAAAAGCGAGCCAATGTATAGGTATGGCGCACCACGCACTGATCTTCATCCAGCACAATAAAACCTCCGGAACCCATCATTGATCCGGTTTGAAAACCACCATCTGCCAGGCTTTCATAAGTCATTATTCTTTTCTCGCCTTTTGCCGTTGCCAGCAATAAATTAGCAGGTAAAATAGGAACAGATGAGCCACCCGGGATACAGGCTTTCAATTTTTTTCCATTTGGTATACCGCCACAATATTCATCATTGTAAATAAATTCTTCAACTGAAATATTCATTTCAATCTCATATACACCAGGTTTATTGATATTACCACAGGCAGAGATCAATTTTGTTCCTGCAGATTTACCTATACCAATCTTTGCATATTCATCACCCCCTATTTCAATGATAGGTACAACTGCTGCCAAAGTTTCAACATTATTTACAACTGTTGGGCACCCCCACAAACCTTTTACGGCGGGAAACGGAGGCTTGATTCGAGGATTACCTCTTTTTCCTTCGAGACTTTCCAATAAAGCCGTTTCTTCTCCACAGATGTACGCACCTGCACCACGCTGCACATATATCTGGCAATCAAAACCAGAGCCTAAAATATTATTTCCTAAAAAACCGTTTTGATGAGCTTCTGCAATGGCCTGCTCCAAAATATCAACGATCCATGCAAATTCGCCGCGGATATAGATATAACAGGTTTTAGCATCCAATGCGTAGGATGAAATAATTAAGCCCTCAATAAAAAGGTGCGGCAAAAACTCCATTAGGTAACGGTCTTTAAAAGTCCCTGGTTCACTTTCATCTGCATTGCAAACAAGGTAACGGGGTATGCCCTCCGGCTTTGCTAAAAACCCCCATTTCATACCTGTAGGAAAACCCGCACCACCACGTCCACGCAAACCACTTTTTTTTACTTCATCTATTATTGCGGCAGGTGTCATTTTAAAAGCTTTCTCCACAGCTCCATAGCCGCCATTTTTACGGTACACATCGTAATTGCGAATGCCTTCAATTCCTATTTTTTCTAATAATAATTTTCTACCCATATGCCCTCATCCCCTAAAGGGATTTTGCCCTCATCCCCTAAAGGGTGCTATGAACACTCCTATTAGTGACGAAGAGGATTATTTTAAATTCTGTTGATTAAAGTTTATAAAAAGAACTTTTCAAATATATGAGCGCTGCCTTACTCCCCTTCAGGGGATGGGGCCAACTTTGTACTCTGTCTCGCTACTAACTGCCAGCCTTTATTTGTTTTTAACCAAACCTGCATGATGTGTAATTTCAAACTAGCTGGTTTTGCATCCAAAATAAAATCAACCTCGGAAGTAGTGCGTACAGTAGCCCAATCTTTATTAGCAATCCACTCCAAATCCTTACTCTGAATTTTAGCATAACTCAATTTTCCGTTATATAAATCTTTCAGTAATTCAGCCTTAGTTTCTACCCAGGCATTGGAATGTCCGTAACTCAAGTCTTTATGAAGTAATTGTTTTAATATAACGGTATCCTTTGCTATCAGAGCCTTGTCAAGCTTTGCAACAGCATCTTTTAAAAAGATAGTTTGAGCAAACGTTAGCGAATAAACAAATAAAAATAATATTGTCACTACCATTTTCATTCACTATCATTTTTTAATCCTGCCATTAACAATCTCACTGGATGTAAAGTACGGGTGAACGGATTTAACACCAATCCAATGGATTCTAAAGTGGTTGCACCCAACAGAGCTGTATCACCTTCTTCGCCATACACAACAGGCGCAGGGCCGCCTTCTCCCTGTAATTCGAAATAAGCAGAACTAATCTTTCTTTTTACAGAAGTTCCATCTGCTAATGAAAAACTCATTTCTTTATAAGGTTCAATACCTATTTCATCTAAAATTTTTCCTGGAACCAGACTATAAACTGCACCACTGTCAATTAAAAATTCCACATCGGCAAATTGCGTTGATTTACGATGTTCTCTTACACGTAATATAGCAGTGGTTATTCCCATTAATTTTTTTGCAATTCATGATTGAACATCCAGTTAACACCAAATTTGTCTATAAGCATTCCAAACCGTGCGCCCCAAAAAGCATCTTGCAAAGGCATAGTAATTTTTCCTCCTTCACTTAGTGCAGCAAAAACTTTATCAAGTTCTTTTGCACTTTGAAAATCTGATAAGGTAAGGTGTACCATGCCTCCATTGGAAGATGCGGACTCACTTTCTCCGGAATCAGATGCCATAAAAGCAACTTCTCCCGCTTCAAAAGTAGCGTGTAGTATTTTCTGCTTGTCTGCACTCATATCTTCCGCTGGCGAGCCTTCGAACCGCGACAAGTGTTTAACTTCTCCGCCTAATACTTTTGCATAAAAATTTAATGCTTCTTCGCACTGGCCATTGAAATTGATGTACGGAGTTAGTTTCATTGCTTTAGATTTTTATTGGTTGTTGTATCTGGTTTACTTCCTATGGTATCCGGCTCGGTTGTTATTGGTTGCCCGGTTAGTGGGTCTTGTGTTAGGCTGTCCCCAACAGAATCAGTTTTTTTAACCTCATTATTACAGGCATTTAAAACAAAAATTATTACGAGAGAAAAAATTAATTTTTTCATGTTGGCTTAATTGTTTTGGACTGCTTTTTGTCTACACTCTTCAATTATCTGATCTACTTTTTCTTTGGTCAAATGCTCCCTGTAAAATTTTCCCAACTGCATCATGGGTGCATAGCCACAGGCTCCTAAGCACTCTACTGTTTTGAGGGTAAACATTCCATCATCAGTAGTTTCTCCCACAGCAATATTTAATTTCGATTTTATGTAATTAATGATCGCATTACTGCCATTTAACATACATGGCCCGGTGTGGCAAACTTCAAACAAATATTTACCAACGGGTTTTAAATTATACATACTGTAAAAAGTAGCTACTTCGTAAACTTCAATGGGCTTAAGAGTTAGCAACCCTGCCACATAATCCATGGCTTCCACACTTAACCAACCCGCATTTTCGTCCTGGGCCATGTGCAGTAAAGGTATCAATGCACTTTTTTGTTTGCCTTGCGGATAACGCGAAATGATCTCGTTTACTTTAGCAAGTTTTTCTTTTGAAAAAATCATTTATTTTTATTTCTGGATTTTAGCTTATCTACATCTGCCAAATCTTGTGGCCTGCCTGCTTTTTCTTTTAATTTCAACAATTCCGCATACCCGATAAAATTGATTGTAATTCCTTCATATTCCACTACTTTTTTATTTTTCCACGCTTGCTCAAAAGGGACACTATTCATATCATTCAAAATATCAATCCTCAAAGGTTCATAACCCAATTGAGTAAAAAAGTTCTTTTTTGTAAAATCTTCTTGTGTCAATTTTAATGATGCCATTCCAAAATCTTTTAAAACCTGCACCATTTTTTTTCCATTTTCATCAGATAATTCAATGCATATATCCAAATCCTTTGTATATCGTGGATAACCGTGGATGCTTACAGCATATCCCCCGATTACTAAATATTTAACCAAATGCTTGTTGCACAATTGCAAAAATTCCAGGAAGTCGTTTTCAAGTTTAAACTTCTTCTTCATAAAGATGTTTTTTAAAAACCACTTTCTCAATCTTATCAACTCCAGGATCAAGCATTGAACGCAAATCCATTAAAATCTCCAGTCGTTCTACTTCCGAAAGTGATGCATAAAAATTATTGTCAATTTCTTCTGCCTCAGCAAATGTTACTTTGCGAACCGTCCAATGTTGTCGATCCTTTTTCATTATTCTTGGTTTACTGCAATAGCACATAAACAAATTATCACATCATCACATTAATCACCCATCCATTTCACCGGCAATTAAATTTAAACTGCTCATTACCATAATTGCGTCACTTAGCATGCTTCCCTTTACCAGTTCTTCAAATGCCTGGTAGTAAATAAAACACGGCCTGCGAAAATGCAGCCGGTAAGGTGTTCTGCCACCATCACTGATCAGATAAAAACCTAATTCACCATTCCCTCCCTCAACACAATTATAAATCTCCCCTGGTGGGATGTCAATTTCTCCCATTACAATTTTAAAATGATAGATCAGAGCTTCCATTTTAGTGTACACATCTTTCTTATCAGGCAAATAATATTCAGGCACATCGGCATGAAATACTTCTGCTTCCTGGCCTTTGAATTCCTGCACTTTCTTATATGCCTGCTCAATAATATTCAGCGACTGCCACATCTCCTGGTTACGAACTAAAAAACGATCATAGCAGTCTCCTGTTTTCCCAACCGGTATTTTAAAGTCAAAATCCTGGTAGCTACTATAAGGCGTGTGTACCCGTACATCGTAATCCACCCCTGCTGCACGTAAATTGGGACCTGTAAAGCCGTAATTCAAAGCTCTTTCTGCACTTATTGCACTAATACCAATGGTGCGTTCCATAAAAATGCGGTTGCGTGTAAAAAGGTTTTCAAATTCAGATAGTACTTCAGGATATTCTTTTAAGAAACGCTCTAGCTTTGTGAAGGAGATAGCATTAAAATTTCTTTCAAAACCACCAATACGCCCAATGTTTGTTGTAAGACGTGCGCCACAAATCTGTTCCCAAATTTCATAGATGAGCTCACGATATTGCATCAAATACAAAAAGCCGGTATAGGCCCCGGCATCAACACCCATCACGGAATTGCAAATAAGATGGTCTGCAATTCTTGCCAGCTCCATTATTATAACACGCAAATAATCAACCCGCTTTGGAGTTTGAATACCCAGCAATCGTTCGCAGGTGATATGCCAGCCCATATTGTTGATAGGACTGGAACAATAATTCATACGATCAGTAAGTGGTGTAATTTGATAAAGGGGTCTGCGTTCAGCTAGTTTTTCCAAAGCCCTATGTACATAACCGATGGTTTGTTCAGCAGAAACAATTGTTTCACCATCCAGTTCCAAAATATTTTGAAACACACCATGCGTAGCCGGATGTGTGGGACCAAGATTTAATTTGGTTGTCTTAGTCGCAATGCTTCCTTCAGGAAGTGTTTTATTTTTTTCTGCTATAACCATTACAATGCAAAATGAAAACTGTTCAATGAAAAATCAGAATTTCCTTATGCTATAGTCGCTTAATTTTTTTATTATTTCTCCTTTTCAGGTATTTGCCTTGGTGAACCGTCATCGTGTCTGTTACTAAAGTCAAAGCTTCCACCTCTGCCAAACATCTCATCATCTTTATCAATTCTGGTTTGATCCTCTAAGGGATATTCTTTCCGCTGTGGGAAGTAGTCCATTTCCTCAACGTTTTGAATCCGAACTAAATTAGGATGACCAACGAAATTCACTCCGTAAAAATCATAAGCTTCTCTTTCTTGCCAGTTTGCTGACGCAAAAAGCTTTGTTGCACTAAAAACATCCGGTTTTTCTATAGGTGCAAAAACTTTAAATCTTATACGGCAATTTGCTACCAGGTTGTGCAGGTGATATACCACTGCTAATTCTCTTCCTTTGAATGCAGGGTAATGAACCGCAGTAATATCTGTGAGAAATTGAAAAGACAGCTCTGGGTCGTCATATAAAAATTGTAATACTTCAAGGTTTAAAGCCTTTGATACTTCGAAGGTGAGCATGCCATACCTTTCTTCAAAGTTTGTTACCTGCTCATTAAATTTTTCTATCAGCCTTTGTTTAATTAAATCGTTGTTTAAAGCCATAATCTGAAGCTTTGAGCTTTGAGCCCCGAGCTACGAGCTTGAACCTGGGGGGTCGCAGCTCGTAGCTATTTGCTCGCAGCTTCTTATTGTATTCCGTAACTTTCTAATAACTTTCTGTAATGTTCGCTATTTCTTCTTCTCAGGCTTTCCTTACCTACCAAATCCTGCACTTTCATAAAGCCATTTAATATAGCCTCTGGCCGTGGAGGACAGCCGGGCACATACACATCCACAGGTATCACCTGATCAATTCCTTGCAACACACTATACGTGTCAAAAATCCCGCCGCTAGATGCACAAGCCCCAACAGCCATCACCCAACGAGGTTCTGCCATTTGCAAATACACCTGTTTTACCACAGGTGCCATTTTTTTGGAAACAAGTCCTATCACCATCAGCAAATCACATTGCCGTGGAGAGAAACCAACTCTCTCGCTTCCAAATCTTGCCAGGTCGTAATGCGAAGCCATAGTGGCCATAAATTCGATACCGCAACACTTTGTTGCAAACGGAAGAGGCCAGAGAGAGTTCTTTCTTGCCAAGCCTACAACATCCCTCAATTTGGAAGCAAAAAAACCTTCCCCCTCATAGCCTTCGGGCATCTCTACCCAACTCACGTCTTTCTCTAAGGGCTTTTCTGTTATATTATATGTAACCGGACGAGCCATAAAAAAACATTTAATAATTAGCCAATATGCTAATGTGCTAATCTATCTGCTAATGAGTGCCTTTAATTAGCAAATTATCTCATTAGCATATTACCACATTACTCTTCCCAATTCAATGCCCCCTTTTTAACAATGTAAATAAATCCGCACAAAAAGAAACCGACAAACATTAAAACTGCCCAAAAACCGCTCCAACCCAATGCTATAAAATTAACAGCGTAAGGATAGAAAAAAATAATTTCCACATCAAACAAAACAAAAAGGATGGCAACCAAAAAATACTTAATAGCAACAGGTTGTCTTGCTTCACCATGGCTTTCTATACCACTTGCAAACGAAGCAAGTTTATCACTTGTCTTTCTTTTTGGACCTAACAGATGAGTTACAATCATTAAAAAAGTGATCAAACCGACCGCAAATAACAATTGCAAACCGATGGGAAGGTAGGTAACGGCATCATTTACATTGGCAACATCTGTTTGTAATAAGTGAAACATAAACTGTGTCAAATGGGCACGCAAAAATAAGCTTCGTCAGGCATTTGTTGCTTTTAATATTTACAAACCTGGTAATAAAAAACCCTCCATATTTGAAGGGCTTGAAGTTTTATCATGAATAAAACTTAATCTTTTTTCTTTGTTTTTGTCTTGTTATCAGGGGTTTTTGTTTTTGTTTTCGCTGGAGTTTTATTCGTTGGCTTTGCAGCGGGAGTATCTAAAACCTTTAAGATATTCTGCAAAGTAGCGTTTTGCGGATCAAACTCGAGTCCTCTTTTTGTATAACTGATAGCAGTTGCCTTATCCTTTTTAATGTTGTTATTATAACCTGCGAGATACAAGCTTGATTCTACTCCAGGACCTTTCCACCTTACTTTGTCAAGAGAAGCTAATTCAAGTGTTTTTTCATAAGCACCTATTGCTAATCCTTTTTCCAAAGTAGTATCAATAGCAGCAAGAGACTTGGCGGTCCAATAATAACCATACAAGCTATCCGGGAAAGCAGCGCTATAGGCCTTAAAAACACTATCCGCCCGTACAAAGTTTCCACCCTGATAATAAGGTAAACCTATCTGAAACAATGAAGCAGGATTTGGGGTTGGGTTCAACTTGTATATTTCTAACCTAATATCGCCTTCAGGTATTTTTCTGTTATTTGTTTTTGCCCATTCCATTGCTTCCTGCAAAATAGCCATCTTGTTTGACCTTGAAGTATCCTCACTTGCTGCATCCAAATATATTTGAACAACCTGGTCAGGATAATCTTTTGAATAAACATCTGCTTTTAATGAGTAATCCTGTGCAACAATATCATCCGCTTTTGCGTTGGCAAATAATGAGTCAACATACCCCTTAGCAGTTGTGGTATCTCCTTTTGCTAAATAAGAATATGTAAGCAAACGATATAAATTAGCGCTTGCCTGGTCGCCAACCTGACTCAAAATATTTTTACCAGTGGCGATAGCCTCGTCATAATTTTTTTGTAAGAAACTGGCTTGTGCCTTAAAATAATCATTCTGTATGCTCGGGTCGCTGGCATTGATATATTTCTGAGCTATTGCATTAGCAGCAGCAAAGTCCTTTTTATATAATAGCTGGTAGGTATACTGACTATTGTATGCAGGAGCAAACTTGGCGTCTGCTGCAATTGCCTTGTTTAAATGATCATTAAATATGTCCCAGTTACGCTGCGTTTGATAAATAAGCGCCATGCGATAATTGGCTAATGCAGGATTTGTAGAAGAAGCTTTCATATAATTAGTAACTGCCTGTCCACCATCTCTTGCTTTACGGTAAGCGTTACCAAGGTTAATAAAAATATCTGGATTATTAGGTGCTAATGTTGCTGCCGCATTTAGCTTAGCAATAGCATAAGCAACGTCCCCGCCTTTTGACTCAACATTGGCACGACCAATTGCATTTAATACCATTGGATCATCTCCTTTTTTACCACGGCTCATACTTATGGCAGTTTCAAAACGCTGCCTTGCTTCATTAGTCTTTCCTTCAATTAATTCAACATGGCCCATACCCACCAGGACTAAGGGGGCATTACCATTGGAAGCCAAAGCTTTTTCATACACCTGACGAGCTGAAGTTGAGTTTTCGGAAGCTATATGGGTTTGTCCTAACCAATAGGCTGCTTCCATATTATTTGGGTTCGATGCTAACATTTTGTCGAATGTTGCCTTTGCACTGACATTTCTTCCGGCGTAAAAATGATTTACACCTTCCTGAATGGACTGGGTAAATGCCGTAAGAGTAAATAGTGCTGAGAAAAATAAAAGGGTGGCTGATTTCTTCATTTGGCGTGCGTTTTAATGTTTATAATAGAGTTCAAAAACTGTACTTTAGTTTATTTACTAGTTGTTAATATTTACTCACTTAATGTGGCATGCCGAAAAGTAAAATTTATTAAGGCTGGCATTAAATAAGCCCGTTTAAATATAAGCTGACCGCGTTGATTCGTTAAAAAATTAGCAAATGCATTTCCGAGGCCATTGTGTTTTTCTTTTAGGACATATACCAAATTGCGTACCATAGGATAACGGCGAAAATAAATATTTGCCTGAACAGGTTGTACAAAGGCTCCCGGCTTATTGGTGCTTTCCAGATGAGCAAGAGTTACTTTTTCCAAAAAAGACAATTGAGTGGAATCTTCTTTATTCCCCACCCAGCTAACTCCAACAAAACCCACCGCATTGCGGGTTTTTGCCACAAAGTTTACCACTCCTTCACTCGTTTCTGCAGCTACCACTTTTGAACTTAACGAATCACCTCTTAAAACAGAGTCAATAATAAAACTTACAGTACTGGTGGCGCTTAAACCATCAAATACTGCGAGCAGGTCTTTATTAAGCTTGCCTGTCAAAAGATCTTTTATTTCCTGCATCGTGAATAGCGAATCGGCTGATAAAGGATTAACAATGATTGCAACTGCGTCGTAAGCCATTACCATTTTTTTTGGAAGAACTTTCATTGAGTCCAGCATAAATTGTTCTTCATTATTAGTATAACCGCGTGTAGCAATGATCATACGAATGGAATCAACTCCAAAGTCACGTAAACAAGCCGCCTCAGGTTTATAATGTGCAATGATCTTTGTTTGTGGATAAGAGGCTTCATATACCTGAATTTGCGAATCAATAATCGGTTTAAACGATTCATCCACACTAATATATATGGTTCCGAAATCCTCAGAATCTTTAGGTTCATTAGAGCTTTTATTGTCACAACCATTTAATAAAACTAATAGCAACCAACAATAACCCAGATGCCCCCATCCCCCGTCCGACCGGGTCATCCGGGCGGGCCTAAAGGGGAGCAACCGTTTCAAAGTATACATTTCCCCTTGAGTGAACACGGGCAAAAGCGATAATTTGGAATGCACCCATTGTTTATTTCTTTTCATCCGGTAAAATAATTCTTTTTATAACCCCGGTAAATACGCCAAATACCGTATAAGGTAAATAATCCACCGATAAAATAGTCCAGCGTGGATGGTTCGCGGTTAAATACGTTAATATCTAATTGTTGATAAGTAAAAAAATAAACGCCAATGACCACGAATATAAAACCCATCACATAGTCCATAACAGATCGCATTCGTGAAACTTGTTTTCGCCTGTTATTTTCAAAATCTTCTATCATGATCATTCTTTTTCAGGGATAGCAATTTAAACAATTATTCTTCAATTATTTGAAATGTAACAGATTGTAAAAAACATTATGGGTATGCTGTGCACATTCTGAATGGCAGGTTTCCATTTTGACATTTTTTTTAATATACGGATCACTTCATTCACATGCAGCGCCTGCGGATTGCAAAATTTCAAACTGTGTTATAGTCCCGTCTTACGTTACCAGGAATCTAACCAGCGTTGTTTTTCTTTCTCCGGCATTATTCGTCAGGAGTTTATTCAAAAAAGCAAACCCGGCCTTTTTTCTGCCGTGCTTTTAAAATTAATGGGTGGTTATGATTTTGTTTATTGTTAGATGCATAATAAAATAGTTTCCATAAAATGGAAATTCATTTTTCATTCAAACCTTAATTTTGTACCCATTCAAATTAAATGGGATGAAAATTTTGATGGTGTGTTTAGGAAATATTTGCCGTAGTCCGCTTGCAGAAGGCATCTTACAACACAAGGCGGCTAAGGCCGGATTAAATTGGGAAATTGATAGTGCGGGTACAAATAGTTATCATACAGGACAAGCACCGCATAAGTTCTCGCAAAAAGTAGCGAAGTTGAATGGCATTGATATCTGCGGTCAAAAAAGCAGGCAATTTGTAAAAGAAGATTTTGATCGCTATGATAAAATTTATGCAATGGCTGATGATGTGATAGATGAAATGGAAATAACTGCACGTGAAAAATATGATGCAACAAAAGTTGATCTTTTATTAAATGAATTATTTCCTGGAAAAAATCAATCAGTTCCCGATCCCTGGTATGGCACTGAACCTGGTTATCATGAAACCTACAAATTGATTGACGCAGCTTGCGAAGCAATTATTAAGAAATATGCGCCCCTGCCCCCCCAAAGGGGGACTTAGATAGTTATTTCCCTCTGCTTATCTTGCAGCATTTTAATGAAATTATAAGTATGTCAAAAAACTCCCCTTTAGGGGATGGGGGTAAACCTTCCCTTCCACAAGGCACCCGTGATTTTGGACCAGATGTATTTCGAAAGCGGCAGTATATTTTCAATATTATCAGAACCGTTTTTGAATTATATGGTTTTCAACCGCTGGAAACACCTGCCATGGAAAACATTGAGACCTTGATGGGAAAATATGGTGATGAAGGCGATAAACTTATATTTAAAATTTTAAATAACGGGCTGGATCATCCTTCAAAAAAAGAGCAGGCTACAGAAGAATTTAAGAAAGTAACGGAAGGAAAAACCACAAGAAACATTACAGAACGTGCGTTAAAATACGATCTCACTATTCCCTTTGCCCGTTATGTAGCCATGAATTACGGACAGTTAACCTTTCCATTTAAACGCTATCAAATTCAACCGGTGTGGCGGGCCGACCGCCCTCAAAAAGGCCGCTACCGCGAGTTTTATCAATGTGATGCAGATATAGTAGGCAGTAAGGCTTTGATAAATGAAGTTGAGTTTGTCAATATTTATCATGAAGTTTTTTCCCAATTGCAGATTGTAGATTGGCGATTGCAGATCAACAACCGGAAAGTATTGAAGGGAATTATGGAAGCCTGCGGAGTTGAAAAAAAAGAAAAACAAATTCTTGTAATTATTGATAAAACGGATAAGATCGGAATCAATGGACTAAAAGAAGAATTATCTAAAGAAGAAATCGCAACTGAAAAATTGGAAAAGCTATTACAGGTCTATTCATTTAAAGACAGCAATGAAAATACACTTGCTTTTTTAAAAAAATTTTTAGGCAACTCTGAAACCGGGTTGCAGGGCATTTCAGAATTAGAATTTATTATTACACATATCAACCAATCTGTAATCGTCAATCTGCAATCTAAAATAAAAATCGACTTAACACTAGCCAGAGGTCTTGAATACTACACCGGCATCATCTTCGAAGCAAAAGCACCAACACAGGTTAAGATAGGAAGCATCGGTGGTGGTGGACGTTATGATGATCTTACCGGTTTGTTTGGCGTACCTAATATTCCGGGTGTTGGAATATCTTTTGGTGTTGACCGGATATATGATGTGATGGAAGAACTAAATCTTTTTCCTGATACCATTGAACAGGGTACAAAGATTTTATTTTTAAATCTGGGAGAAGAAGAAAGTAAAACAGCGTATCAATTTTTACAGCAAATAAGAAAAAAAGGAATAGCGGCAGAAATCTTTCATGAGCAGTCAAAAATGGACAAGCAATATAAATATGCCGAGAAAAAAAATATTCCTTTTGTAATAACTATTGACAGAAAGGAATTAGAAACAAATTCCTGTACAATAAAAAATATAAAAACAGGAGAACAAAAAAATATTGCTTTAAATGGGTTAGAAAACTTTCAATTTATTTAAAGGTAACCTGCCGACGGAGTTAAGAGAAGAGTCTGAAAGTTCTTGTAACAACAGAACAGTTAGTTCAGAGATAAAATAAGCTAAGCATAGTTTGCTTCAAGGGTAATAAATTATTAAGTACAATTATTTTTATTAAATTTGAACATGACTGTTCTTACTGTTACTATAAAAAAGAAAAAAGCTATAAAAACCCTGGAAGAGCTAAGAGCGAATGATCTTATCGACTTTACCCAAACAAATTCTCCTCAACAAACACACATAAAAAAAGATAGGATTAAAACCCATCTTGCCAGTGAAAAAGTTTTGGCTAAAGACTGGATTACTAAAAAAGAAGACGCTGCATGGCAAGATTTGTAAAAGGTGATGTAGTTGTCATTCCTTTTCCGTTTTCTGATTTGAGTGGAAATAAAAAACGTCCTGCTTTTGTATTAGCGGATCTTCCTGGCAGCGATATTATTCTTTGCCAGATCACAAGCCGGTTTAAAAAGGATAAGTTCGTTATTGAATTGTCAGAGGATGATTTTGCGGTCGGCGGCCTTCCTGTTCAAAGCTATATCAGGCCCAACAGAATTTTCACTGCGGATAAATTATTATACGCAAAGCAGGCACTGTA
>JALZIY010000326.1 GCA_030860085.1 Bacteroidota bacterium
AACTTTTTGCAAATTGTGCTTTGTCCGGGCTTATAAACTTTCCTATATCTACGGACCCGGGTTTTTGTAAATAACCCTTCACTAACTGCACCACCATTTCGCCGTCATCATCCCAATTATTATAATGTTCTTCAAGGTGAGCGAGGAAAGCTTCGTTGGGCAAAACAATTTCTTCAAAAATAAATTCCAGCATTTCCTTTTCCGTTTTTCTATCCCGGGCAGGTGTGCTGATATAAATTTTGTATTGCTCAGTTTCAGTTAACCGGCTATATAGTTTGTGTATCACTTCGTTATCTAGCAGCAGTTCCGGTTTTAATTTTGCCCATTCTCTTTTAAGTGTTTCATCTTCTTTTATTTTCCAGAGCCATTCATTCCCTGCAATTTTAGTGTTTACATTTAAATCATTTTGAGACGGTAAATGTTTGATGCTGCGTTTGTAAGAATCTCTTTCAGCATAAGAAGCCACTTCTGTAAGAAAATATATAAAGTATTGCAGAAGATCTTTTGACTGGTCAAAATGTTTCTGCAATAATTTTTGCGGTTCACCGGGCTTCACATCATCTTCGAAGGCACTCAACGTATATAAAGTTTGCATCACCTTTACCCTGATATTCCTTCTGCTGATCATTTTAAGAACTATTTGAGCGGGCGAAGATAGGAAAACACACGTTGCAAGAAAGTGTTTTAAGAATTTGATTTTTATTAACTAATATATCCCGGTAAATATCGGAAGCTATTTAAACTTTACTGAAAGTTTAATCTGAAGTGTTTATAGAAAAAGTTTTAAAACCTCTAAAGCTTCCGCAGATGCTTTTTGTTTGCTCAAGTTAGGCGTCCTGCAGAATCAACATTATTTGAATTACATTTCTAAATCCAGATAGCCGTTGCAGGGCTTAATTCATTAAATTAATGATACTCCTAAAAAAAAGCAAATAGCACAAGTTTTTACAAGAGAAGAGAAGTGGATATTATAAGTGATGTATTAAAAAAGGGCTAAAAAAGCCCCTAATAACTTAGAATTTTCTGTAGCCACCAGTTCCTCCACCACTACCACGTGCTGGGTAAGAGCCTGAGCGATCTTCTTTTGGACGGGCAACTTTTACGGAGATCATTTTTCCATCATGCTCCGTATTATCCAGTTTATCAATGGCCTGCTGCGCTTCAGCATCGTTATTCATTTCTACAAAAGCAAAGCCTCTTGAAATTCCGGTAAATTTATCGTTGATAACTTTTGCAGAACTTACCTGGCCAAATTCACTAAATAATTTTTTTAGGTCTTCATCGGTTACTTTGGAGCCTAAGCTTGAAACATAAATATTCATAATAAAAATTTTAATTAATCTGAGCTAAAGCAGTGTAAGAGAAGATTAAGCTGGTAGGAGCAATTGTTTCAAATACAAGATGCTAAGAACTCAAATATGTTTAAAGGTAGTTCTTTTAAATAGGAGCTTAGTAAAATATTATCTTGTATTCACCTCCATTAAAACCATTTCTGAGTTTATGACCTAATGCTTATTTTAGATTCAATTAATTGCATAATATGAAAAACATCGTTTACTTACTCATTGTATTGTTTTGGTTTTCTACCGGTTCTTATGCGCAATTTATACAGGATATACATGGCCGGCCGGCCATACTTTACAACAAAATATAATCAGTACGAGGGCTCGCCTTTTTTATTTGACGATTGGAAAGAGGCTGATGTTATAACGGCGAAAGGAGAAAAATTTGAAAAAGTGATGGTTAACATTGACTTGTATGGAAACACAGTTTTATTTAATCGCAACGATACGGTTTATATGTTCGCCGAAGAGATCAAAGAATTCAGTATAAATGAAGGTTCAGCTACCTATGTCTATAAAAAAGGCAAGTCGATAAATACCCAGCTTCCCGATGTTTTTATGCAGGTTATAAGTACAAAGCCGCTTGTCGTAAAGCATGTAATAAAGCAGCTTATTGAAATGCAGGATTATGGCACTGCAACGAAAGTCCATAAATTCACACAAGGATCCGTTTATTATGGTGAAATAGATGGTTCGATGAATAAATTAAAACTTACAAAAGGAGATGCGCAAAAATTGTTTTATAAAAAATGGAACGAAATGCAAGCATATGCCTTCAGCAATAATTTGTCTTATAAGACTGATGCGGGGTGGATGCAATTGCTTTCTTATTACCAGTTCCTGCAATAATACAGCCTTACATGTAAAAATGTCATTTGTATAGAGGGACAATTATATTAATGATCAAAATTTCAGCTAAACCTGAAAATTTTTCCGTTTCTCATCACGTGGCACAATAATCGACTACATTTGCCGACCGCTAAAAGCGACATAAGGACACAAATTTTTTTATTAAACTTAAAATCATAAAAATGGCTAACAAGGTCAACTTTGAGCTCTATGACGACAGAGTTCTAATTAAGGCGGCTGCTGCAGAAGAAAAAACTGCCGGTGGCATTATTATTCCTGATACAGCAAAGGAAAAACCGCAAAAAGGAACAGTAGTAGCTGTGGGCGCTGGCAAATATGCTGAGCAAACCGGTAGCTTAATACCTATTAAGCAACAAATTGGAGATGTAGTATTGTACGGTAAATATGCCGGTACTGAAATTACTGTTGAAGGAGAGGATTATTTAATTATGAGAACTTCGGATATTTTAATGAAAGTTCCTCAATAATTCTACTTTTTAAAAATTATCACTGAAACATTAAAAATTAAAATTAATATGGCTAAGCAATTGTTTTTTGAAACCGATGCCCGCAATAAAATGAAAAAGGGTGTTGACGTTTTAGCAAATGCAGTAAAAGTTACTTTAGGACCTAAAGGTCGTAATGTAGTACTTGAGAAAAAATTTGGCTCACCACAAATAACCAAAGATGGTGTAACGGTAGCAAAGGAAATTGAACTGGAAGACGCTATTGAGAATATGGGCGCCCAAATGTTAAAGGAAGTTGCAAGCAAGACTTCTGATATTGCCGGTGATGGTACTACAACTGCAACTGTTTTGGCACAGGCGATTATTACAGAAGGTTTAAAAAATGTGGCCGCAGGCGCAAATCCAATGGATTTAAAACGCGGTATTGACAAAGCTGTCAGAGCGGTTGTTGAACATTTGCGTTCACAATCTCAATCAGTGGGTGAAGACCACAGCAAAATTGAGCAAGTGGCCTCCATTTCTGCTAATAACGATAGCGAAATTGGAAAACTGATTGCCCAGGCAATGGAAAAAGTTTCTAAAGATGGTGTTATCACTATTGAAGAAGCAAAAGGAATTGAAACAACTGTTGATGTGGTAGAAGGTATGCAGTTTGACCGTGGTTACATTTCTCCTTACTTCGTAACCAACAGCGAAAAAATGCAGACCGAATTGGACAATCCTTATATTCTTATTTATGATAAGAAGGTAAGCAGCATGAAGGACATCCTGCACATTTTGGAAAAAGTAGCTCAGCAAGGCGCTCCTCTATTAATTATTGCAGAAGACCTGGAAGGTGAAGCATTAGCAACATTGGTTGTAAATAAATTACGTGGTACATTAAAAGTAGCTGCTGTAAAAGCCCCTGGTTTTGGTGATCGTCGTAAAGAAATGCTACAGGATTTAGCAGTATTAACAAAGGGTATTGTGATCTCTGAAGAGCAAGGCTATAAATTAGAAAACGCAGACCTTACTTATTTAGGTCGTTGCGAAAGAGTTGTTATTGATAAAGACAATACAACAATTGTTGCCGGCAGTGGCGAAAAAGAGGAGATCACAGGACGTATCAACCAAATTAAATCTCAGATTGAGTCAACAACATCTGATTATGATAAAGAAAAATTACAGGAACGCCTGGCTAAACTAAGTGGTGGTGTAGCTGTATTAAATGTTGGCGCAGCAACGGAGGTTGAAATGAAGGAAAAGAAAGACAGGGTAGATGATGCTTTACATGCAACACGTGCTGCTATTGAAGAAGGTATAGTACCTGGTGGTGGTGTCGCTTATGTTCGTGCTATTGCCGCTTTAGAAAACCTGGATACTTTAAACAATGATGAATTAACCGGTGTGCAAATCGTTCGGCGTTCATTGGAAGAACCCATGCGGCAGATTGTAGAAAACTGCGGTATAGAGGGTAGTGTGGTAGTGAATAAAGTAAAAGAAGGTGCGGGAGATTATGGTTTTAATGCCCGTACAGAAGCATATGAAAACCTGATTGGTGCCGGGGTAATTGACCCGACTAAAGTCACCCGCATTGCCTTGGAAAATGCAGCTTCCATTGCAGGTATGTTGTTAACTACCGAGTGCGTAGTAGCTGACAAACCTAAGAAAGAAGAACCCCACATGCATGGTGGCGGTGCTCCCGGTATGGGCGGAATGGATTATTAAATATTTTTTAAAAAAAACACAAGCCTCATCATTATTGATGGGGCTTTTTTTGTATATTCAACTAAATCCAATCGGTCCCCGGTCAACTCCCCTCTAATCTCCCCTCTGACTTTTAACCATATTGATCAACTTCTAAAAAGTATTTATGCTGAGTAAACTATTTAGATGGCTAAAAAGTAAGATAATGCCAGGCAGAACAAAGCCGAAGAATAAATTTGATACGAATAATCATTTCCTGATTTTGTGAAAAATCGGCTATCAAGATTTCAAATACTTTATAATGTTCGATACAGCAAGTATAGAAAAATAATTTCTTGTCCCAATCATCTCCCTGGTCATATATTAATCAACCTCTGTTATCCTAAAGAGAATTTTATGTTTTAGGCCCCTAATGCTCCCCTTCATTCCTTTTTATTATCTTTCTAAATGCTTCGATATTTTGTTGATAAAAATATTGCCTTAGCCCACACATTAGATAGCCAGTTTTACACTGATCCATTGTGTTTAGAAGAAACAAAAGAAAGAATCTTTGCTTTATCGCTCCAGTTCATTGGTGATACTTCATTAATTGATGAAGCGGGCAAGTGCTATCCATTTACATTACTTGAAAACTATTTAAATGAACCTTTGCTTTTGACAAAAGATCAGCATCAAACAATTCACTGCCTTTCCAATGTCTGCACTCATCGTGGAAATATTTTAATAAATCAGCCCTGTAAAACAAATACGCTTCGGTGTAAATATCATGGCCGGTTATTTTCATTGAATGGAAATTTTATTTCCATGCCCGAGTTTAAGGAAGTTCAAAATTTCCCTTCACCTTCAGACAACCTTAAAAGACTTCCTTTATTTCAATGGGAAGAATTATTATTCACTTCATTAAAAATTGATTTAGATCCTGTTCTTTATTTAAAAGATATGATGGAGAGGTTACACTGGCTGCCACTTAATGAATTTATATTCCGGCCTGAGCTTTCAAAAAATTATTTGGTAAACGCACATTGGGCCTTGTACTGCGAAAACTACCTCGAAGGTTTTCACATCCCTTTTGTTCATTCAGGTTTGAATACGGTTATTGATTATGGTGAATACACAACTGAACTATTTCGTTATTCCAATCTTCAATTAGGCATAGCAAAAGGAGAGGAGGATTGTTTTGATCTGCCTCCATCCTCTATAGATTATGGCAAAAAAATAGCAGCGTATTATTTCTGGGTTTTTCCAAATATGATGTTCAATTTTTATCCCTGGGGATTATCTGCAAATCTTGTTCAACCCATTGCCATCGATAAAACAAAAGTTTCTTTTTTTACTTATATGTGGAAGGAAGAAAAATACAACCGCGGCGCAGGAAGTGACCTGGATAAAGTAGAAATGGAAGATGAGGAAATTGTACAAAGTGTACAAAAAGGAATAGGATCCAGGTTTTACAAACATGGCCGGTATTCTGTTACCCGTGAGCAAGGCACACATCATTTCCACCGGCTCATTTCAGAATTTATGCAATAATGCAGAGCAGCAAAATTCATTTAAAAGAACTATTGGTCTGTCAACAGCTATTTCCCTGGTCATTGGTACAGGCATTTTTATGTAGCCTTGTATTGGTTTCCATCGGCATTCCTTTTTATTGGTATTTCAAAAAAGTAAAATCCCTCGTAGATTTACGTTAAAGGCAATACTGGCAAGGCTTTTGCGTTATGGTGAAAACAAAAACGTACTTTATATGAAAACCAAACTTCTTTTATTAGGCGCTATTGCGTCTTTAGCAGCGGGAGTGCTGCATGCACAATCAAGCGGACAACTTAAAGCAGGAATAAACCTGGCAAATGTTTCAGTAAATAATAATGGCAGGGTGGATGATGCCAATATGCTCACTTCTTTTCAAGTGGGTTTTATAGGTAACGTTCCTTTAACGGGAAGTGCCATTTCTTTACAGCCGGGAATATTATTTACAGGAAAAGGGTCTAAAATTCAACGAGGTAATCCATCAGATAATGGATATTTCAAGCAGACCTCTAACCCTTATTATATAGAAGTGCCTGTTAATCTCGTTTTTAAGGCTCCAATTGGTAAGGACAGCAGGTTTTTTGCTGGTGCAGGCCCTTATTTAGCCGTGCGTATTACAGGTAAAAACAAGACAGAAGGTCGTACTATACTTGGCACGACCTTCAACAGCGAACGTGATATTCAATTCTCTGACGATGATCCCACCACCTTTTCTGAAGAGGAAGGAACAGGTTTTGGTGTTTTAAAACGTTTTGATTATGGTTTGAATGGTACAGCGGGCATTGAAGGAAAATCTGTTGTGCTTGGTGTAAATTATGGTTTGGGACTTGCCAAATTACAATCAGGTAGTAATAGCTCACAAGATAATAATAACAAGCACAGAGTACTTAGTTTTACACTTGGGTTTAAATTATAAATGGCTTTTTTATTTTAAAATGATCGTCTTTACCGGGCGATCATTTTTTATTGCAATCAACTATAATCTAATTCATTTATAAATGCCGCTTGGCGGATTGTGGGAAATAAAAAACGTCAAAAAGACATCATACCTTATAAAGGCTTTACGAAAAAATAATGACTTTTCTTTTGTCACCCTGAACCGAAAGTGAAGGATCTGATTAGCATAAAAGTGTTCATTCAAATGAAAACAGATGCTTCCACAGCCTGTACTGAGGTACGAAGTATCAGCTGACAAATGTGAGAGGCGTTATACTTATGGACAAGGCTATAGTATTAGA
Organism: Bacteroidota bacterium; assembly: GCA_030860085.1. Lineage (GTDB taxonomy): Bacteria > Bacteroidota > Bacteroidia > Chitinophagales > Chitinophagaceae > Flavisolibacter. The sequence continues at coordinate 7,111 of JALZIY010000326.1, forward strand.
ACAAAACTAGTTGATGTATTTGCCCGAAAGGTTGAGCTTTTGATATTCAATGTTCATGTTTGGCTTAACACGGTTTCTGCACTTTCACTTAGCCCTATCTTCGCTACATGCAGATCATGAAATGGATAGGTTTTATTGCAGCGGCCATTTTAATAGCGGCTTGTTTTTTTCCCTGGGTCACTATTACAAGTAAACAGATTGATATATCCGGCATGAATACGGATGGAACCAATTGGGGTCTGCCTGCTTACACTCATTTTGTATTTACCGGGCTGTATCTGTTATTTATTCTTCTTCAAAAAACATGGACAAAGGTTGCCAATGTATTTATTTCAGGTATAAACCTGGCCTGGGCTATCCGCAATTATATTCGCATTGGTGGCTGCGAAGCAGGTGAATGCCCGGAAAAACATACTGCGCTCTATATCACTCTTTTTGCATCGATAATAATGTTGGTATGCGCTTTTGCTATTGACAGTAGATTGAGAAGGAAAAAGGTAGTAGAGAGCTAATCATTTAATGAAGCGTTTACGATTTTTAGCCCACCATGATGCATTCACTTCATCTGCCAACTTGTCCACGCCTGATTGTTTTGCTTTGCTCTTAGAAGTTGCTTCAAAATATTTTTACTAATCAATAAGTCGCTGAAGTCCAAAACTATCAACAGAGGAGGATAAAGTAATTACTATCTTATCATTATTTGCCTGTTCAATTAGCATAATAACAAGTTTAATCAAATTTAAAGAAAACTTTGTCTCAACGCCCTTGGGATTAACGAACTATCAGTTCAACCTTTTTGCCCAATCCAAATTCAAGTAATCGATAAAGAGTAGAAAGCTGAATATCGCTTTTCCCATTTTCAATTCTTGAAATAAAGCTTTTCTTTGCTCCGATTCTTTCAGCTAATTGTTCTTGCGTCATTTTTGCAATACGTCTTTCTTCTTTTACCACTTCTCCAATGAGAAAGGCTTTTGCTTTGATTTCAAATTCGGTTCTTTTCTCAGTCCCACGCTTTCCATAACGTGTTGCCAGGTGTTCATTAAAACTGGTTATATTTTTTTTCTTAGTAGCCATAGTCATTCTATTTATTATCAAAATATTCATTCATTAATTTAACTGCAAGATTAATTTCTGTCTTTGGTGTTTTCTGCGTTTTTTTCTGAAAGCCATTGAACAACACAACAATTTTTCCTTTATCAAAGCAGCAGAAGATTCGGAAAATATTATTGCCAACTTCCACCCTGATCTCGTAAAGCCCTTTTTGCCCTTCCATGTGCTTTAGGAATTTCTCAGGTACACGATCTGCATGAGTCAAAACAAAAAGCACATAATCAATTTTTTCTTTAACCTTTTCAGCCTGTCCGTCAAAAAACTCTTTAAAATAATGGCGGTAAAATATTATCTCTCTGACTTGTTCCATTCAAAATTGAGTCAAAGTAAAGTTAACTTAAAATGGAACAAGCTGCAAGACTTTTTTTTAAATTAGGAAGCGGACCATGTTTTGAATGATATAATCTTCAGCCAGATTTAGCATTTATAATTTCTTCTTCAGCTTTGTCCTGTGTGTTCGATAGTGGAATTTTCAAACTGTATAAAACTGTTTTATCAGATCCATAGTATCTTATTAGTATTATGAAGTTGTCTTGAATACTCCCAAGCTTTTCTTCCTGAGAGAGTACGGCGTCAAAAAAGTTTTCCCAAGAGGTTATAAGTTTGCCAGCAAAATAAAAGCCATGCTTATTGATTTTTATGCTAGTTGTATTTCTTCTGGCTCTGGCAATAAAGAAAGCACCTGGAATCAATAGGATTGCAAGTGCGCTAAGATAATTTGCCCAACCGTAATCTCCGGCGGCCATCGAAACAATGAAAACAGTAAGTAATATAATACCGGCAACGTAATTAAATGTAACAGATTCCTTTACAAGAAAATCTTCTTCAACATTTAGTTTTGCCTGGCTCATAAGTTTGATTTTGTTTTCAATTCCTACATAAAAATTTTAAAATACTAAATATGAATAAGAATTAAGCTTTTTACTGAAATTTCATTTTAGAATACATTTAACCCTAACAAACTCTTCCTAATTATCTCAACGCATTCTTTTATTTCATCTTTCTTTATTATTAAAGGAGGGGCTAGTCGTATCTTATCGCCATGCGTCGGTTTTGCCAGCAATCCATTTTCTTTTAATGCCAAGCAAAATTTCCAGGCAAATTCCTTATCCGGATGATCAATAACAATAGCATTTAATAAACCCTTGCCCCTGATTATTTTAATAAGTGGTGATTGCAAACTTCGTAATCCTTCTCTGAAATATTCACCCATCTCTGCAGCATTTTCTGCAAGGTTTTCATTTTTCAAAACTTCTAAAGCTGCTATTGCTACTTTGCATGCAAGAGGATTACCGCCGTAGGTAGAACCATGTTCACCTGGTTTAATGATAAGCATGATATCGTCATCTGCCAACACAACACTAACCGGTAAAACACCTCCACTTAAAGCTTTTCCCAATATTAAAATGTCCGGGCGTACTTCTTCATGATCGCAGGCCAGCATTTTACCCGTGCGGCAAAGCCCTGTTTGAATTTCATCTGCTATAAATAAAACGTTTGCACTTTCACATAACGCTTTTGCCTTGCGTAAATAACCTTCATCCGGCACTATTACACCTGCTTCACCTTGTATAGGCTCCACTAAAAAGCCAGCAACGTTTTCATCTTTTAATGCTTCCTCTAATGCAGATAGATCATTAAAAGTAATTTTTACAAAGCCAGCCATATAAGGTCCAAAATGAGTATAGGCAGCTTTGTCAGAACTAAAGGAAATAACAGTAGAAGTGCGTCCATGAAAATTTTGATGGCAGACAATGATCTTCGCCATATTATCTTCAATCCCTTTGACCTCGTAACCCCATTTGCGGACCAGCTTAATGGCTGTTTCAACGGCTTCAACACCGGTATTCATTGGCAAGACTTTTTCATAACCAAAATACTGTGTTATGTATTGTGCAAACTCTCCCAACATATCGTTATGAAAGGCACGGCTGGTGAGTGTAAGTTGCTGTGCCTGTTGAATTAGTGCATCAATAATTTGCGGATGGCAATGGCCCTGGTTAACTGCAGAATAACCACTTAAAAAATCAAAATATCGTTTGCCTTCTACGTCCCATACATACACACCTTTCCCTTTTGTAAGTACAACAGGCAGGGGATGGTAATTATGTGCTCCGTATTTTTCTTCAAGCGCTAAATAATAATTGGTATCGGTAACTGCCGGTAATGTTGTTGGCATATAAGTAAATTTGAATAATAAAAAATAAATGAAAGGATAGGTCAAATGGGCTTTACTGCTTAGTGGTTAAGCAGGTCAAGATTATCAAGTAAGAAAGAAGAAGAAACTGAATTCATGTTTTGCGTATCAGTTACAAAATAAAGAAATAAAAATGACTTATACCATCCCTGCACAAACACATATTGGTCATGTTCATTTGAAAGTGGGTGATATTGAACGCTCACTGAAATTTTATGTGGACTTGTTAGGTTTTTCTATTACGCAACGATATGGCGATAGTGCTGTTTTTATTTCAGCAGGGGGCTATCATCATCATATCGGGTTAAATACCTGGCAAAGCAAAAATGCCTCGCCTGCACCGGTCAACAGTGCAGGCTTATATCATCTTGCCATCGTTTACCCAACGAGAAAAGACCTGGCCATTTCGGTACAACGATTGATGGATGTTCATTATCCATTAACAGGTGCAGCAGACCATGGTGTATCGGAAGCGGTATATTTAAATGATCCAGATAGGAACGGGGTGGAATTATATTGGGACAAGCCAAAAGAAGAATGGCCTTTTGATGAGAACGGTGGCATCAAAATGGTGACGGAGCAATTGGATTTAGAAGATTTATTAACATTAGGTCAATCGTAAAAGGTTGGAAAAAACTCACCCCGCCGTGCTTCGCACGGGTGAGTCAAAAAAAGTGCAACAGTTATAATTGGCAAGACATTCGCACTGGTTAATCGATAATTTTAATAAAATAATCTGCAGGGAACTTGAAAACGGGTGAATTGTCTTTAGGAAATAATCCATATACGGTCGACCCGCTGCCGGTCATAGAGGCGTAGATAGCACCATGTTCATATAATGATGTTTTTATTTTTTCAATCTCGGGGTAGTATTTAAAAATGGGCATTTCAAAATCATTAATAAGCGCTTCCTTCCATTTTACCAATGGCTCTTTTGTTATCTCTTTTAAAGAAATTCTATTTGAACGGGGGATAACATGTTCAAATGCCCAGGCTGTATTAATATGAATGCCCGGATTTACAACGATGATTTTATAAGCCCTTAGATCTATCTCAATTGATTCTAAAACTTCACCTCTGCCAAATGCTATGCAAGGCTTGTTTTTAATAAAAAAAGCACAATCACTTCCAAGCGCTAAGGCATATTCTTCAAGTGCTTTCTCCTCTAATTGAAGATCAAATTTTTTATTTAGTAAAAGCAATGTGAAAGCGCCGTCTGCACTACCGCCGCCAAGCCCTGCTCCGGCAGGTATTGTTTTGTGTAAATGAATTTTTACTGACGGCAGTTCCTGAAAATCTTTCTTTAATAGTTGATAAGCTTTTACACAAATATTATCAGGCGGCGCAAGGTTAATGGAACGACCGGTAGCGGTAAAACTGACTTCTTTAGTATCATCTTCTTCCGGAATAATTTCTAACGCTTCCTTAAAAGGCAAGGGATAAAAAATGGTTTCCAGGTCATGGAAACCGTCCCTTCTTTTATTTAAAATATGTAAGCCGAGATTTATTTTGCAATTTGGAAAAACAATCACAGATTTCTATACTTGATGTTGAATGATGGTTTCGTGAGAAGTGAAACGTGAGACGTGAGATGGGAAAGCTGGTGTTATATTTGACTTTTCACGTAATCATCGTTTTTTTTTGCGCTTGTTTATTTCATCGCGGATGGCAATTGCACGAATGTAATCTTCGTGATCTAATACATCGTTTAAAAGAACATTCAGGTCTTCCAGCGACATGGTTTTTAAATCTTCTGTGCCCGTATGTTCTTCGGAAGAAGTAGTAGTGACCTTACTTTTTTTAGAACCGGTACTTCCGGTATCCTCCATCAAAATACCGGCGCTTTCTAAAATATGTTCATACGTAAATACCGAACAGCCAAACCGTACTGCCAACGCCAATGCATCAGAGGTGCGTGAATCTATTTCAACAGTATCATTATCTGATGAACAAACAAGCTTTGAGTAAAAAATGCCTTCCTGTAAATCGGAAATGATTATCTCGTGCAAGTCAATATTAAAAGCAGTCATGAAGTTCTTCATCAGGTCGTGTGTCAGCGGCCTGCTGGGTTGCATCTTTTCGAGAGCGACTGCAATTGCCTGCGCTTCAAATCCACCAATTACAATTGGTAAACGTCTTAATCCGTTCACTTCACCCAGCACTACTGCATACGAATGAGTTTGTGTAATACTATGCGAAAGTGCTACAATTTCCAGTTCTATTTTCTTCATAACCTTTGTAAAATCTATGCTTAGCTACTGTTTACAAACCTACTAATTTTAGTCAATAAAAATGTCATAGCCAATGAGAGCCTAACTATGGCAATGATATGTTCGGCTTATGAAATACCTTTTACCTTTTTAACGGCTTTAATCATTTTTGGGACAATCTCAAATGCGTCGCCAACAATTCCATAATCTGCTGCCTTAAAGAAAGGGGCTTCTGCATCTTTATTTAATACTACAATCACCTTGCTCCTGTTAACGCCGGCTAAATGCTGAATGGCGCCGCTGATGCCAATGGCAATGTATAAATTAGGAGCGATAGCAATACCGGTTTGCCCAACATGTTCATTATGAGGACGCCAATGCGCATCTGCCACCGGGCGACTACAAGCTAACGCTGCTCCTAATATATCTGCCAGATCTTCAACCATTTTCCAGTTTTCAGGGCCTTTTAATCCCCTGCCTGCACTTACTACTACATCCGCTTCCGTTAGCGCCACTTTGCCGCTGGTTTTAGTGGAGCCGGTAACTTTTATCATTGGGGTGTCCACGGTAGCATTAAATTGTAATACTTCCGCAACACCTTCTTTGTCTACGATAGTAAAAGCGTTTGGATTTAGCGAGATAATTTTTATATCACTGTTAATAGCCATGTTTGCAAATGCTTTTCCTGAGAAAACATTTTTACGGACAACAAAACCGTTTGTGGTATCGGGCAGCGAAACTGCACCCACCACCAATCCTGCTTTTAATCGAACAGCTAATCGTGGGGCAATTGCTTTTCCGGTACTGTTATTTGAAAAGACAATAATTTTGGCACCGGTTTGTTGTGCAACCTGCTCAATAACCTTTGCATAAACTTGGGCATCTATTTGTTTAAGATTATCATTTTGTACCTGGTGAATTTTTTTTATCCCATTCTTGCCTAATGTTGTAAGATTCTGGTTGACACTGCCTAAAACCAAAGCCTCTGCAATATCACCGGTTTGCTCAGCTATTTTAGCACCATAGCTGGCTGCTTCAAGTGAAGCTTTTTTAATGTGTCCATCAATATGATCAATAAAAATTAAAACGCTCATTGTATAATTTGAAAATTTGAAAATTGCTCAATTTCTCAATTTTGTTTAGCTCTGGATTGCATTGAGCCATTACGCCATTGAATCATTGTCACATTATATCACTCTTGCTTCTTCGTGCAAAAGACGGATCAACTCATCTACGTTATCTGGTGAAACCAATTTAACACCCGCTTTTGCAGGAGGCAAACCAAACTCAACAACTTTAGTTAGTGACTCTACAGCAATGGGTTCAACTACTTTTAGCGGTTTTGTACGCGCAGCCATAATTCCCCGCATATTTGGAATCCGTGCTTCTGCCATTCCCTTTTGGCAACTGACGACAACCGGTAATGGAACTTCGACTGTTTCCTCACCTCCTTCAATTTCCCGCTTTATAGTTGCAGTATTACCTGCAATTTGAAACTTAGTAGCCAGCGCTATATAAGGCCAGTCAAGCATTTCGGCCAGCATACCTCCCAACGAGCCATTGTTGTAATCGATTGTTTCTTTACCTGTAAAAATGATATCATAACTGCCTTGTTTCGCCACTTCTGCAATTTGTGTTGCAACCAGGTAAGAATCGGTTGGTAGTGTATTAATGCGAATGGCTTCGTCGCCACCTAAAGCAAGGGCTTTACGAATAATAGGCTCTCCGTCGGCACCGCCTACATTTATTAAATGAATAACAGTAGATGCATCTGCTTCTTTTAATTCTATAGCTCTTACTAATGCATACCATTCATCGTATGGATTAATGATCCACTGCACTCCGGCTTCAGCAAATTTCGTGTTGTTATCTGTGAACGCTATTTTTGCTGTGGTGTCAGGTGTTTTACTAATACAGACCAAAATTTTCATACGTATTAATTATCGATGAAAGATAGTTGTTTATGCAACTAATAAAATGCAAATATAAGGCGCAAATTTATCGCAAATACGCATTCAAAAATGGACAAGATAGAACGGTTAAAGGAGTTTCTAATAACGAGCCCTAATGATAGCTTTGTGCATCATGCCCTGGCATTAGAATATATTAAAAAAGGAGAGGAGCATAAAGCAAAAGAGCTGTTCGAAAAGATTTTGGATATTGATGAAAATTATATTGGTAGTTATTATCATCTTGCCAAATTGCTGGAAAGGAGTGGTGAAAATGAAGCAGCAATTTCAACTTATGAAAAGGGGATGAAAAAAGCAAAAGAAGCCGGTGACCAACATGCCTACAATGAATTGCAATCGGCCTATGAAGATTTAATTTACTAATTACAAAAATTTTGCTCAACCAATTCATTTATTTTTTTAAAGAAAAAAACCTTCAACAAAACCATTTTATAGTAGCTACCAGCGGTGGAGTGGATTCAGTGGTGCTGTGTGAGTTATGTTACCAGGCAAAGTTTTCTTTTTCTATTGCTCATTGCAACTTCAAATTACGTGGTGCAGAGAGTGACACGGATGAAGCCTTTGTAAGGAGTTTAGCAGAAAAATATAGGGTACAAATGTTTGTTGAAACATTTGCCACTGAAGCATTTGCAACCGAAAAAAAAATATCTGTACAAGAAGCAGCCAGGGTTTTGCGTTATAATTGGTTCAAAGTTTTGACAGAAAAAAATACCTGCTCATTTGTTTTATTAGCGCATCATGTTAATGACAATATCGAAACAGTAACAATGAATTTTTTTAGGGGAACGGGATTAGAAGGATTGACTGGCATGCGATCGGCGCTTTTAGAAAGCGGTTGCCTGCGTCCGTTGTTAAACTATTCCCGTAAACAAATTGAAAAGTTTGCCATTGAAAACAAGCTAAGCTGGGTAGAAGACTCTTCTAACACCTCAAATAAATATACACGTAATTTTTTTCGAAATGAAATTATTCCAGCAATAAAAAAAGTGTTCCCGCAGGCAGAAGAAAACGTCCTGAATAATATTCAAAGGTTTAAAAAAACAAATAATCTATATAGTTTATTAGTCAATGATATAAAGAAAAAGTTGAACAAAGGTTCTCACCCCGAAGTGCGGATACCAGTAAAATTATTAATGGGGTATAGACATACATCCATGATCTATGAAATAATTAAGGACTATGGTTTCGGTGAGAAACAAGTGCATGAAATTGAAAAATTAGCTGATAGTGAATCAGGGAGATTTATTGAGAATGAAACCTATCAAATCATTAAACATCGCAGTTGGTTTATTATTTCGCCAAAGATTGAACGAAGTAATACAATAGCGATTGAAGAAGGAGTAAAACAGATTCGATTTGATGGTGGATTGCTGGAGATAAAAAGCGTGGGCTCAAAAAATGCAATTTTATCTAATGAACAAAATGTTGCATTGATTGATGCAAAAGAGATTGAGTATCCCTTGCTTTTAAGGTTATGGAAAGAAGGTGATTATTTTTATCCGCTTGGCATGCAAAAGAAGAAAAAGCTTTCGCGTTTTTTTATTGACCAGAAATTACCAAAGAATGAAAAGGAAAAGGTTTGGATAATTGAATCAGCCAAGCGGATTGTTTGGGTGGTTGGCAAACGAATAGATAACCGTTTTAAGATTACACCTAAAACAAAGCAAGTCATTCAATTCACTATATCCAGCCTTTAATTTGCATATACATTTTGATCCGGTTTATTGCCTCGTTTATAGCATCGTATTGAACAAAATAACCGGCAACAATTACAAACAATATACCGTATAAACCGCCCCAGATGTGTGCTGAATGGTTAATATTATCTCCGCCTTTTCTATCGAGCAGTACAGAGATGAGTACATAAAGCGGCGCAAAAATAAACCCGGGAATAGGTATCGGGATGAAGAAAATATAAACTTCCGTACCTGGTGCAAGCATCAGGCCTGCAAAAATAACGGCACTTACTGCTCCCGATGCTCCGAGGCTGCGATACTGATCGTTGTTTTTATTTTTAAAATAAGTGGGTAGTAATGATACGAGCAACGATGAAACATACAAAAGCAAATAGAGCCATTTGCCCATTTCTCCGAATATTTCCTGGAAAGCTTTTTCTACTTCCGGACCAAAGAAATATAGCGATAACATGTTGAAAAGCAGGTGTCCGAAATCGGCATGTATCAATC
>JALZIY010000338.1 GCA_030860085.1 Bacteroidota bacterium
TCGTTGAACTGAATTATAAAATCAGCAGGTAATCTTTTATTACTTATCCATGCTGCAAATACAAATGGCAAGCCGGTATGATGTTTCCATGCTTCACCTAAATCATAAATATATTTTGATTCAAGACGTTGCTCCAATGCCCGATCTCCTATTATAACGCCTGCCGTTGAACCCACTATTTCTTTTTGAAATTCTTCAGATGTTGCATTAATAAATTTTACTTTCTTCTTCCAATATTCTTTTAATAATATTTTAGCAAGCATCACAGATGTCCTTGATTGATAGTCGAGATAAACTTTCTCTATATTTTCAATTATCACTTCGCTAAATAAGCACACAGAAGCAACAGCACCATCGCTGCCAATGCAGTAATCAGTAATTACGTAGTGCTCTTTCATTTGTGGAATAATGGAAACAGGAACTAAAGCCAGATCAACCTTTCCATTTATCAGCATGTCTGCAATTTTTGCGGGGTAGTCTTCAATCAATTCTATTTGGTCAAAACCAGGATGGTTCTTTATTCCAAAGAGCAAAGGTTTTGTATTTAAGTAATTAACGGCTGCCACTTTTATCTTCTTCAAATGCTGTATTTTTGGCAGCAAAGATAATGTCAGTCAATGGGCAATGGGCAATAGGAAGTAAGAAGTAGGGAGTAAGCAGTAGGCAATCAACAAGCAATGGACAATTAACAATTGAGAATAGGTACAGCTCTTTTTTTGGTCAACCAAAATTGCAGTTTGGTGAAAAGTGAAAATCTTTAAGAGGTAATACAAAATTGAAAACAGAATATTTCGTTTCCAGACTTTGTTCATAATTCACTATTCACTATTCACCATTCACCATTCACCACTAATTACACCCCCCTCACTAAACGTATGGAGCTACAACCGCTTACAGCTATTTCGCCATTAGACGGTCGTTACCGCAAACAACTTCAGCATCTTGATGAATATTTTTCTGAATATGCCTTGATGAAATACAGGTTGCTGGTAGAGATAGAATATTTGTTTTTTCTTTCTTTCAAAAAAATCTTTTCGCTGCCTCAAAAGGCTGTTAAACACTTATCAGATCTAAAAGAAAACTTCAGTTTAGAAGATGCACAGCAAATAAAAGAAATAGAAAAAAAAACAAATCACGATGTAAAAGCAATTGAATATTTTCTTAAAGCAAAACTGGAAGAAGTAGAAGAAAATGCCTCCAAAGAATGGGTTCATTTTGGTTTGACCAGCCAGGATATAAATAATACAGCTATTCCACTTTTATGGAAACATGTAATTGAATTTGAATACCTCCCATCTATATTAAATTTAAATGCACAATTTAAATTATTAGCTAGCGAGTGGAAAGATGTTACCATGCTGGCCCGTACACATGGGCAACCGGCAAGCCCAACAAAATTGGGAAAGGAGCTAATGGTGTTCGTAGAGCGGATTCAAAATGCAATTGACCAGTTTATTACTATACCTTTTTCTGCCAAGTTTGGTGGTGCAACCGGCAATTTTAATGCGCATCATATTGCTTACCCAACAAAGGACTGGATAAAACTAAGTAATGAATTTGTAGAAAAAAGTTTAGGACTGCAAAGAATGCAATTCACCACACAGATTGAGCACTATGATAACCTTGCAGCACAATTTGATTGCATAAAACGCATCAACACTATTTTAATTGATTTTTGCCGCGACATCTGGACCTATATTTCAATTGATTATTTTAAACAGCAAATAAATAAAGAAGAAGTAGGTTCTTCTGCCATGCCTCACAAAGTAAACCCAATAGATTTTGAAAATGCAGAAGGCAATCTCGGAATTGCCAATGCATTGTTTGAACATTTATCCGCTAAACTGCCCATTTCAAGAATGCAGCGGGACCTTACTGATTCCACTGTGCTACGCAATATTGGTGTACCATTCGCTCATACTATTCTTTCGCTCAAGTCTATTGAAAAAGGCTTGAATAAATTAGTATTGAACAGTGAAAAGATATACCAGGACCTGGAAGAAAATTGGGCAGTAGTATCAGAAGCCATTCAAACTATTTTACGCAGAGAAAATTATCCTGATCCATACGAGGCGTTAAAAGAATTGACAAGAGGAAAAAATAAAATTACAAAAGAAGTTATTCATCAATTTATTGATACTCTCAACATCAATGCTATCTTAAAAAAAGAATTAAAGCAGATCTCTCCACACAATTACACGGGTGCTGAGCCTGCCTATTAACCATTATTCGATCAATAATAATGTCAATTCAAAATGAAGGCGATTTTACTGAGTATTTATTTGAACCCATAAACCAAACGCATTATCATTATTTCCAGGAGCTTTTTTTTTATGCATTTAAAACAACCATTACCATCAGGCAAATAGAACTAAAGTTTAACACAAAAGTTTTAGGAGCAGAGGTAATAGGATACATCGCTATAGATAAAAAAAATGGTGTAGCAGCAGCATATTATGGCGTTTTCCCGGTACAATTAACCGACCACGAAACGGTTATTCAAGCCGCACAATCAGGTGATACTATGACACATCCCCATCATCGTAAAAAAGGATTATTCGTTCATCTTGCTCAATTAACTTTCAGCACCTGTCGGAAAAAAAACATAAAAATTGTTTTTGGTTTTCCTAACCAATTCTCTTACCCCGGTCTTGTTAAACGGCTAAGCTGGCAACACGTGGATAATATTGTGCGTTGGGATTTGAAATTGAATATTAAAACTTTTCCATTGCCGAAGCTGTTATTAAAAAATCATAATCTTTTTAAAACCTATTTAACTTATGCCCGCGCCATTACTAAAAAGGTCAGTATAGAAGTCACTGAATTCACTAATAAATATGAGACAACATTGCCAAAAGTTCTGCGAGATAAGAATTACCTGCTATATAAAAAGGTAAAAGATAAAGTCTTTATCCGCCTTGATAACGTGATTTTGTGGATTAAATTTTCTGATGTACTGTTGATTGGTGACGTTGACAACTATACTGCCATAACAGGTAAAACAATCAGCAAAATAAAAAAATTAGCTTTTCTATTAGGGTACAATACGGTTAGTTTTTATTGGAATGAAAGCCTTCAACCACCATCCTTTCTTCGTTATTTTAAAAAGCACAGTAAATTACCTTCATGTAGTTTGTCATTAGATCAACCAATATTTCCGAATATTTTATTTACAGCAGCCGATTTTGATACCTGGTAAGATGAAAAAATTAAAGGTTGGCATATTAATTAATTCAGACCAGGAAATAGCGGCATGGGAGTTAGAAACCGTTAAACAACTACAAAAAGCCGATTTTGTTTGTGATATAGTTTTTATTTTTTTCAGGCAATTTAAATCGAGTAAAAATAATTGGGCCTATCACTTATTTAAAGAATTTGAAAACCGGTGGTTTACTTCAAAATATGTTGCCTCTAAAATATTTCCTATTCCTGCAGGTTACAAATGCCTGAAACTTAAAACAATAATTGAAGGTAAAAGTCTAATAGCAGGGAAAGAAGATATTGATTTGCTCAAACAAGAATCACTTGACATTATTTACTATTCAAAAAATAATTCTACAGAGGAAAATTTTTACAGCCTTGCAAAGTTTGGTTTATGGAATATTACTTTTGGCTATAAACAATATCAAAATAGTAAGCCCACAGGATTTTGGGAAGTAATGAATGATGAACCTGTAACCGGAAGCAGTTTACAAGTAAACTATAATGCAAGACGGATTACAGTTTACGATTGTACAACTAAAACCGTTCCCTACTCTGTCTTAAATAATTTTAATTCCATTGCCTGGCGTAGCTCCTCGTTTTTATATTTTAGGTTGCGGGAGCTTTATTTACTGGGCGATGAAATCTTTTTTTCTAAATATCCATTAGCCGGCATGGCAACTTCAAAACCATTAGAATTGCCATCTGCCGGAAAATTAATTTTTCTTTTTATCAGGAATATTTATAAATACCTGCTCTATAAATGGAATAAAAAAAAGAAGAACAAAACATTTACTTTGCTATATAAAAATGGATCTTTTAATCCCGAAAAGCCGGAGTTTAAAAATTTCAAATCTCTGGCCACACCTGCCGATACATTTTGGGCTGATCCGTTTGTAATACAGGAAAACGGTAAATCATTAATTTTTTTTGAAGAATTCCAAACAAAAAATGACAAAGCCCATATAAGTCTAATAGAGATTGACAAAACCGGAAAACTATCAAATCCTCAGATCGTTTTAAAAAGGAACTATCATCTTTCTTATCCTTTTGTTTTCAAATTCAATGATCAATATTACATGCTTCCTGAAACGAGTGCTAATAAAACCGTTGAATTACATAAAGCCACTTCTTTCCCTAACAAATGGGAAATAGCCCATACGCTGATAAACGATATAATTCTTATTGATCCAACATTGTTTTTCAAAGATGAGATATGGTGGCTCTTCGGCACTACGCAAACACATCCATTTACATCAACGAACGATCAGTTGATGCTTTATTATAGTAATGATTTGCTATCATCTGATTGGAAAAGCCATCCACAAAATCCCGTAGCTACACATCTTTCTAATTGCAGACCTGCCGGAAAAATTTTTGAAAAAGATGGAAAATATTACCGCCCTGCGCAAAACAATGCTTCAAAACAATATGGCTACGCTATCTCCATTAACGAGATAAAAACTTTAAATGAACATACCTACAAAGAAGAAAAAATTTTAGAAATAAACCCTTCTAAAGAAAATGTCTTGCTAGACATGAACACATTAAATTTTTGAGATTAGATTTCTGTATTGGATGGATTTGTATATTGTTTGTAT
>JALZIY010000344.1 GCA_030860085.1 Bacteroidota bacterium
TACTTAGAAGAATTTAAGCGAAGATATTTAAGTAACTGTTGAGGATTTACATAAACTGATAAAAAATAAAAACCTTTAAAGCGGATACAAAAACTTCTCACTCCTTAAAAAAAATTACTTTTGCGTCCTAATATTTTAAGATGAATAAAGGACCTGTTTCACAATTTATAGAAGAGCATTACCGCCATTTTAATGCAGCAGCTTTAATGGATGCGGCCAAAGGTTATGTCACACATCTTAATGAAGATGGCAAAATGCTGGTGACATTAGCCGGCGCAATGAGCACTGCTGAACTGGGGATTTCTTTTGCTGAAATGATCAGGCAGGATAAGGTTGCCATTATAAGTTGTACAGGCGCTAACCTTGAGGAAGATATTATGAACCTGGTTGCTCATAGCCATTACAAACGGGTGCCAAATTACCGTGACCTTAGTCCTCAGGAAGAATGGGATTTGTTAGAAAATCATTATAACCGTGTTACGGATACCTGCATCCCGGAAGAGGAAGCTTTCCGCCGGCTGCAACAGCACATTTATAAAATCTGGAAAGATGCAGAAGCAGCAGGCGAAAGATATTTCCCTCATGAATACATGTACAAAATGTTATTGAGTGGCGTGCTTGAGCAGTATTATGAAATTGACCCTAAGAATAGCTGGATGCTTGCAGCGGCTCAAAAAAATATACCGATAGTAGTACCTGGCTGGGAAGACAGCACTATGGGAAATATTTTCGCGTCTTATGTAATTAAAGGAGAGTTGAAAGCAGGTACCATGAAAAGTGGTATTGAATATATGGTTGAGTTAAGTGACTGGTACCGGAAAAACTCTTCAGGTAAAGGCGTTGGATTTTTTCAGATTGGTGGTGGAATTGCAGGTGATTTTCCTATATGTGTTGTGCCTATGATGTACCAGGATCTTGAATGGCATGGTGTTCCCTTCTGGAGTTATTTTTGCCAGATTTCTGATTCCACAACTTCATATGGGTCATATTCAGGAGCTGTTCCTAATGAAAAAATTACGTGGGGAAAGCTTGATATAAATACTCCTAAATATATTGTAGAAAGTGATGCTACAATTGTTGCCCCGCTAATATTTGCATGGGTGCTGGGATGGTGAGGCTTTTTCAAACCTTCCTCGTAAGAGCAAGGTTATTTAGTTAGGGTTTTTATACCTGAAAATTGAGTGTTGCATATTGATTATTGAGTGTTTTTTCAAGTTAATATTCTAACACTCAACAATTAATGTTCAAGTGCTACAGCCCTTCTTAACTATAACTAATTAACCTTCCCCGAAGCAGGTCTTTCTCTTATTCAAGAATAAGCCTTGAACATTATAAAAGCAGAACTCAGGAAAATGTGTAATCCATTTCAAGACTTAATTTTCATTTAAACATTAAATGACATTCACATTTAAGAGGTAAAAAAAAACATAATGCTGTCAGCAAAAAACTTTTCTCCGCAACAGGTAGCTATTTTTACGGCCTTGCCTATTGCAGTATTAGCCTGTATTATTGCATTTGTAAGCGGTGTAAAGTTGACTGTCGTCGCCATTCTTTTTGCCATTCTTTTTTTATTTTCTTACCTGCTAATATATTTTACTGTACAGCGTTTTTTATATCGGAAAATCAAAATTATTTATAAACTTATATCTCAAACCAAAGCAAGCAAAAGGGAAGAGTTTTATTATAAAAATATATTACCGCAAAAAAGCTTAGGTGAAGTAAACGAAGATGTGGAAGTATGGGCTGAAAGCCACACTGCAGAGATAGAAATCCTGAAAAAGAATGAAGCGTACCGTAAAGAATTTCTATTAAATCTGTCTCATGAACTTAAGACGCCGATTTTCGCAATTCAGGGTTATGTAGATACACTTTTAAATGGGGCGTTAGATAAGCCGGAGGTTAATAAAAGGTTTTTGCATAACGCATCAAAAAATGTTGACCGGCTGGTTAATCTTATAGATGATCTTGATGAGATATCAAAGTTAGAAATGGGTGAGCAACTTTTGTACAAGGAAAATTTTATTATACAGGATGTTATTAAAGAAGTGTATGAATTACTTTCAATAAAGGCTGATGAAAATCATATAAAGTGCTCAATAAAAAAGGGGTGTGAAGAACCTATAAATGTTTTTGCAGATAAAGAAAAGATTAAACAGGTGCTGATAAACCTTGTTGATAACTCAATAAAGTACGGTAAACAACATGGAGAAATTGAGGGCAGCGCTTATAGAGTTGATGGCAAAAGAGTATTGATTGAAATTACTGATAACGGATGTGGTATAGCCGAAGAACATATCCCGAGAATTTTTGAGCGGTTTTACAGAACTGATATGGCC
>JALZIY010000346.1 GCA_030860085.1 Bacteroidota bacterium
TCTTAGCATTATTTGATCCGCCTTCAACTGAACTCCTGTAGGCACGGTAATCTTCTACAGGATTGATTCCATTAGGCCCGTTGAATAAAAGTGGGCTACTAATGATTAAAAAATTACCTTGATTTTGCGCTAAAGCATAATTAATAAATGTGCGACTTTGAAGACTGTTAATAAAACTAACATTGCTTGACTCTTCACTAACCAGCACTAAATTTCTTTCTATGGAAGATGGCTCTAACGCAACTTTCAATAATGAAGGGGTTGCTATATCCACAACATATCTTTTGCCATTTGTTACATCATAAAGAACCGGCGCAGAACTGCCATAATTAAAACCTGTAATTTCTAAATAATTACCGTTTACATTAGCAGGCATTTTAAATTCAAAATTATTGGCCCCACCAAAATTAAATTGACGTGGATAGGTTATTTCGTATTGATGAACGACCATGCGGTCATTAGCAAAGGGGCTGAGATTGGTAACTTCAACAATAGCTGCTCCGGAAGAAATAGTTGTGTTGGAAAAACTAGCATTATCCTTTATAAAATTGAAAAAATCAACATTATTGCCAAGAACTGAATCGCCATTAATTTTTACCCGGTATTTACGTGTGTTAATTGCATTACCCGATACGCCAATGCTCAAATTAGGAGCAGGGCCACTACTATTTACAAACAAGTTATTAAAAATGAAGCTATTGGTTCCTTTTGGGCCAATGTCGGCTGATGACCAACCTTCACCTTTATCATAAGCGGAAGAATAAAGATATTCACCCACGTTTACTGCATAACCCGAATTAATTTTATCTCTAAAATACCTGCCAACCTTGTACATAAAATAAGGCTCTGCCGGCAAAGTATTAGTCGCTACATTATTTGCAGTCGTTTGCAAGCGAAGGTTAGCCCCGGTATTAATAGTTAAGAAATAGGCAGCCGTATCAGTTTCCAAACTCCATTTATCGTTAAGTTGATAGTTAGGCAGCCGGTATAATTCTTTATCGGGCTTTCCATCATTCATTTCGCCCCAAAATTCAATATAATCACTGCCTGATAATGTGCCGGAAGCTACCGATGTATAAATAGGAATTTGTTTTCCATTACGAAAAAGCTGAAAATATTGGGCGGGGGTTGTTCCTAACCCCGCAGCAGCTAACGTTGGCTGCTGAATGCGATACAAACCAGTTTTACCTACCTTAAATTTATAATAGGTTTTATTAAAGTCCTTTATCCATTCGTTATTATACACTTGCGCCTGTAGAATAAAGCCTGTCAATAAGGATAAGCAGAATAGAACTTTTTTCATGCTGGGTATTTTGGGTAGGATCTTATTTTTTGGATTTAGTTTTTTTGTCATTTACCAGGTCAAGCTGTAATGAAAATACATGAGTATATAAGGAACTGGATTGGTTGGCTAAATTGGTAAATGCATAATCAATACGAACATTTTGCAAACGGAAACCTGCGCCCAGGCTTGGTTGGTAGATCCAAACCTTTGTTTGGTTCACAGTATCTTTATCGGCTAATGCACGCTGAAAATTATTAATACCGCCCCGAATAAAAACCACGTTATTAATATTTGCCTCCAACCCCAATTTTGGATCAATACTTACCGGATCGGCACTTATTAATGTATTTCGTTGCCCATCAAAAGTAAAATCAAGATTTGCCTCTGCTAACAAACCTACCTTTTTACTTAGTTTAAAATCACGAGCCACCCCCGCAATCAAACGCGGTGCTGTCATTTCAGTAGATTTTACCGGAATATCATTATTGGTTAAGTAAAGCGCTTCCTTTTCTTTTTCCGTAAAATTAAACGACCAGCTATTAAACGTAGTAGTTATATCTCTGCCTGCAAACCCAAATTTCCATTTATTAGCCTGAATTTGTAATCCCGCATCTAATCCAAAACCCCATGCTTTAGCAAAGCTGCCTACACTGCGATGGATAATTTTTGCATTAACCCCGAACTGAACCTTTTTATTAGCGCTTTCTTTAAGGGTTTGCGCTAACGAAATCAGAAAGGCATAATCAGACGAACTAAATTCCTTGATATTATTATAATTGATAGTACCGTCTGGCTCTACCAAAAAAAGTGTATTAGGTATATCATCTACTCCAAATCTTAAAGCGGTAATACCCAATGTTCTTTTATTACCCGCAAGCGGCAATGCAATGCTTGCGTAGTCATATTTTCCAATACCTGAAAAATACTCCGCGTGCATAATATTTACATTGGGCTTGTCTTTTACTCCAGTGAGACCTGCCGGGTTCCAATAGCCTGCTGTGCCATCATTAACGGAAGCAACCTGTGCACTGCCCATAGCTAATCCCCGGGCACCGACTCCTATATTTAAAAACTCGTTGGAATATTTTCTAAACTGGGCATGTGCGTTAATAGAAATGATAAGAATGCCTGAAAGAGCAAGAAGGTATTTTCTCATGCGGTCAATTTTCAAAAGTGCATTGGTTATACGACAGTTTTTCATGGGATTGGGCTGCACTGACAAAAATAATGTTTTAAGTGAAAAATCCTAAGTATTACAACTATTATAGCATACAAGAGCTAATATATAAAATAAATCGGCTTATGAAGCTGTTAGGTGTTGACTTAGTTTTGCCTGGAAATCTATTTACATGAATTTAATTGATGAGTTAACGTGGCGGGGATTGGTACAGGATATTATGCCAGGTACAAAAGAGCAATTAGAAAAAGAATCAACAACTGGTTATATAGGCTTTGACCCTACCTCAGATTCACTTCATATCGGCAGTCTTGTTCCCATCCTGCTTTTGGTACACATGCAACGTGCCGGCCACAATCCGGTGGCCTTAGTGGGTGGAGCTACTGGCATGGTAGGCGACCCAAGTGGTAAAACGGCAGAACGAAGTCTTTTAAGTGAAGAGGTGCTGGAGAAAAATCTCGGAGGCATCAAAAAACAGCTTGAAAAGTATTTGGACTTTGATGTGATGAGTTCAAATCCGGCCCGGTTAGTTAACAACTATGAATGGTTTAAGGGAATGGATTTCCTGGGATTTATACGGGAAGTAGGCAAGCATATCACCATAAACTATATGCTCAGCAAAGACAGCGTAAAAAAAAGAATTGAAGGCGAAGCCGGCTTAAGCTTTACAGAATTTACTTATCAACTTATACAGGGTTATGATTTTTTATGGCTATACCAACATAAAAATTGTAAACTTCAAATGGGTGGCAGCGATCAGTGGGGGAATATTACAACGGGTACAGAACTCATTCGCCGCAAAACAGGTGGCGAAGCCTTTGGTGTTACATGTCCATTAATTACAAAGGCAGATGGTGGAAAATTTGGGAAAACGGAAACGGGAAATATCTGGCTTGATGCAGAAAAAACATCGCCATATCAATTCTACCAGTTTTGGTTAAATGCAGCAGACAGCGATGCAGAAAAATGGATACGCATATTTACTTTTTTAGATAAAGAAGAAATAGAAGATCTAATTGAAGAACATAAAACTGAAGCATTTAAAAGGATCCTTCAAAAAAGATTGGCGCAGGAAATAACGTTTTTTGTCCATGGTGAAGAAGAATACCAAAAAGCTATAGAAACCACTGAAAAACTATTTACACAACAAAATGCTTCAACAGAATCTTTCAGCGCAGAAGATCTTGAAAATATGGAGGGAATCGTGAATGTGCAATATGCAATGAGCAATCTTCAATCGGGCATTGAC
>JALZIY010000349.1 GCA_030860085.1 Bacteroidota bacterium
TTGGTGCTTGGGAAAATAAGCATTGTGTATTGCTCCAGGTTTTTTTCTGTCATAACAGAAGGGTCAGCAGAAGTATCTACTTTAAAACCATGTTGCTTTCCTAAGTTTTGAATACTGGCAACTGCGCTGGGTATATTGTCATGCACATATCCTTTGCCGTTTTTTGTATAGACCAGCACGACTGCTTTTTTTAAACTAGCATTTGACTGTGCAATCAGTTTATTGCAAAAAACAAACAGCAAAAAATAAAAAATAAAAATTTTCAGACGGCGTATGTTCATATAAAAATATTTGAAAATTATGGTTGTTTTTTTTCATCGTCAAAACAGTGGGAATGTAAAATTCAGGTTTTTATTGAACCACAATAGACATATAAGGCACATAGTAAATACACACATAGCCGTCGGTGGCTATCGGGATATTTTTATTCTATGTGGAAACCTGTGTTTCCCATGTCCTCATGTGGTTCAACAATTCCACTTATTATTACAAAGAACCATTTTTTTTAATCGTGATTGTTGGTGGCTCTGCAAAATGCTGCCATGCAGCTTCTGCTTTTTCCTTTGATAAACTATCATTAAATACAAGCAACCTGTATTTCAGGAGGTATTCTTTCCCAGGTAATAACTCCCAGTTCTTATTTTTTGTTGGCGAAAAATTAAGAAATACATCACCCCTTTTGTTCATGTTTTCAGGCCATACCCTTAGAGGCTCCGGGTAATTATAATTTGTTGGGTAAGACATCATTACCAACCCAGCATGATCGCCGTTTACGGCACCCTGTACCATACACCACCTGGCAGTTGTACCATCTGCCTCTTTGCGATTTTTTCCTTCGGAAGTTAAAACCTCGCTATTGTCTTTATTCCATTGTTCAGTTGCCCGCAGGCCCAATCCTCCATACCGGTATTCCAGCAGCAGCACAGGAATTTCTCCGGCACATTTTAAACTAATGGTAATGTCGGCAATGTAATAATTCTGATCTTTTTGCGGTCTATAAATTCTTACGGATTGCACTTCGTTGATTGCTATTTTTTCTTCGCCGTTTTTTTTAAATACAACGTGCTCATGCAAGGCATTGTATCCGGCAAATACAGCACCATTTGTTGTTGAAAGAAAATTTGCAAAACGAACAGTGCCTTGTTTTTTTGCCAGGTTCCAAAAATCGACTGTATCCTTTTCAAAAAGCACTTGTGTCCATGGGTTCCACAAACCCCAGTGGTGATAATGATCAGGCGCATTGATGCGGGATAGCTCCTGGCCCCTTGGTGACCATAACGGATGAATAAACCCACTCCGTTTATAAATCGTATCAACGCCCGCAGGAGGATAGATTGTTTTATAATTATAACGCAGCAGGTTTTTACTATGACTGCTAATAGTTAAGTAATCATCAGCAGTTACTGTTTTGATAGTTGATTTCTTTTGTTGCCCAGCCGCTTTTCTCAATTCAAAAATATGATTAACCTGGCCTGGCTGTGATTCAATCAACCAATGCATAGTTCTTTCCCCATTGTTTTCAATCTGGTAATCAACTGCAAGTCTTTTTTTATTACTGACATCAATTAATTGTAGTGAATTATCTGGCAGCATGGTGGTAGCATCCAGATTTACCTGCACCGGAACGCTCAAACCTTTTCTATCCTGCGACATCTTTACTTCCAATGTGGCAATGCGTTGTGCATCTGTAGAAAGAGAATGAATTGTCATCAGTAACAACAGAAGATAAAAATGTGAAGTAGGGTAGTGCATATTATTTAGCAGTCGTTTCGGATTGCCGGGCCAATTCCAATGCCTGGGTAGTTGTGTAATATTTAACAATCATATTCGGCACTTCCCATACGGGCAAAGCACCTTCTTTCAGGTATTGTAAAAACTTTTCTGTAACCCTTGCAAAATGCGCTTCATGTCCTTCCTTGTATTTTTCTGGTATGATCACTTCCCATCCGGTTGTTGTTTTTTTCAATTCAATCCCGGGATATTTTGGCTGGATAGTTTTTAAACCCTCCATCAAAGCAGTTGCATAAGCATCATTATTTGCAACGGGTTCAATGTATAAAGCAGGTTTATAATTTTGCTCCGCACCTTGTCGTATTACCAGGTTGGCCTTCGTTCCCCGCATGATGGAATTGTGTGTATCGCCTGCACCCTCAGGAGCTCTATATGCCCATTTAACAGAGACTTTTGCATGTATGCCTTTTAACTGGTAATTGATTTCACCATTGCTGAATACTTTTAAAATAGTGTCATTGACCACATCTTTTTTAAGGTAAGCCGGAAACCCATTCAGCTTTGTAATTGCATTGAATTGCGATAAGCTCATATCTGTTGACCAACGGCGGGCAGTAAGAAGGTTAACATCTTTTTCCTGGATTATTTGCTCCGGAAAGCATTCCCATTGCACCAGGTCAACGAGGTGGGTGGTAACATCAGCAATTCCTTCGCCTTCCTTTGTTACATCCATAAACCAGGGTGGACGGGTTAATATACTTCCTGAAACATATTTAAAAAAATGATGGACACTTTCTTTTGTTACAGCAGGATTATCAACTGTGCCTTTTTCCAATTGACCAAATACCTGTGGTAAAAAAGAAAACTCACGTTGCAACATGGTAGTGATCTCGTACCGTTCGGTCATAATATCATACAATAAAACTTTCTTTTTTTCTGCCGCAGCAAAAGCGGTTTTTAATAAAGAAAAGTTGGGTTTATCTACAGCCATTGGCTTATCGGCCAGCACATGATAACCTGCATTGACAGCTTGCAAAATATAATCTGTTTTCTTTTCATTGTTACCAGCCATCACTACAACATTACCTTTCTTTTGCTGCAGCATTTGTTGCATAAAATCACTTCCGGTGTAGACTTCTTCTTTCCATTTAGTCGGATTTTCTGTGCGATTGTTATAGCTGCTTATTCTATCCAGGTGCAATTGCAAATCGGGGCCTTCTGGTGCGTATACATGCACGATGGGACTCACGTTCGGATACATAGTTTTTTGTACCAGTGCCGCATGAAAATGGCCAGGGTCAAGCGTTATTAGTTTTATCTCGTTGTTGTTTGACTTGTTAGTATTTGATTTATTATCGGGCTGGGCACTGCTACATCCGGCCATGGCAATTAAAAAGAAAACCGGGAAGATTTTTTTCATATCGCATTTTTCTTTTTGTTGACATAGTTTGTTCCATACGGATAGCGCTGGGGTCTTGATAATAATTTATTCGCTTCTATGTTATCTTTAAAAACTTCCTTTTTAGGATCCCAATATAGTTTACCAGGAATTTTCATTGCTACATGCGCTACCAGGCAAGCGCTGCACGAACGGTGCGCTACCTCGGCAGGGCTGATGGTTGCTTTTTTATTTTGAATACAATCTAACCAGTTACCGTGCTGCTCACGGCTCTCATACAAATGAATTTCATTAGACCCAATTACAGAAGATAAAATTTTAGGATCACTTGCCTGGAAAGCCTTATTCGGTTTTTCACCTGAAGTAGGATCTGAAGAAGTAACACCAACATCACCACGGGAAACAAATATCCATCCATTACTGCCTTCAAAACGAATACCATTGGGGTTTTTGCTGCTCAAATACATATCAACCCCATTTGCGTATTTCAACTTTGCTTCATAGTTTCCGTGTACATTCCACAAACCGTTTTTGGGAAATTCAGCGGTTGCCTCTGCTTCAATAGGCCCCGTCAATTCTGTGTTCATCCCCCAGTGTGCTATATCAATATGATGCACGCCCCATCCTGTTATCATTCCTGCACCAAATTGTTCCAGGCACAGCCAACCGGGACGGGAATTAAAATCTTTTTCTGAATGCACGCGATCTAATGTGTAATAGACATGAGGTGTAGAACCCAGCCACATATCATAATTAAGACTTTCAGGGATTGGCGTCTCAGTAGTATTTCCCCCGGCGGGATCTGAAGGCAAACCAATGCGTACCGTTTGTAGTTTACCTATGCGTCCATTTCTTACCAGTTCACAAGCTTTTTTAAACTGTTGCCACGGATTGACAGAGCGTTGTTGACTGCCAAGCTGAAATGTAACACCAGACTTTCGTACAACATCACTCATAGTGCGTCCCTCCTCAATTGTTAGCGAGGTAGGTTTTTGCAGGTATATATGTTTGCCTGCTAATGCAGCTTCTATCGCGGGCTGTGCATGCCAGTGATCGGGAGTGCTGATGATCACAGCATCAATATCTTTATTTGCCAGCAGTTCATGATAATCCTCGTATGTTTTTACATTCACATAATTATCCTTCACTGTTTTTTTTGCATACAAGCCTTCTATCAATTTTTTACCATCTTGCAAGCGGTTACGGTCCACATCGGCAACTGCCATTATATTGGCTATTTCATTTTTAAAAGTT
>JALZIY010000033.1 GCA_030860085.1 Bacteroidota bacterium
AGGTAGTACAAACCCTTTTGGTAGTAATACACCAAATGGATTATATCAAAAATTACAAAGCATGAAGCAAGCCGGTGGAATAAAATCTTCAGGTGTTAATATACCAGGTGTTAAAGGTTGGGTTGGCTTAAGTGAGGGTCCTTGCAATTAAATTATTATGAAAATACTTAAAATCGTCGGACATCCTGTTTTGATTATGAGCATGTTTTTGCTTATACTTATTAGTGGTGAAGCTTTTGGCGGACCTTATCTTTTATATCTTATTTTAGGTTTACCTCACGGGACTGATCATGCTATTGTTGGTTTTTTAGGGTTATTTTGTTTATTCACATCTTATAAAATTTATAGAAATAAAAAGGAACATTGGAGTAAGCCTGCACTGGCTTTAATGGGAATGCTAGGCCTTCTTTTTTCGCTTTATATTTTTTTTTCAAATGATAAGATGCGTTATAATTATAGCACATTTGAGCAAACGGTTCCCTTGTTTTCTTTAGCCTTATTTGGATTATGTATTATCTGTGGATTAATCATTAACGGATTCAAATTAATTGATTCCATTGGAAGGAGAAGCAATACACCAATGGACACAATGAGAAGCACATAGTGTTAAGGCTTTACATTATTTGCGTTGTATTGTTTTGTGACGTTTGAAATTGTGAAGTATGATAAACAATATTAGCTGGCAAGGCTACTGGATAAGTATTGCCCTGCTTACAGCAAGTTATTACCTGGTACTCTTTTTACTGTATTACAGGAATGAATTTAAACACTTGTTTAGTGCCAGGCAGGTTGAACGTGTTCCATCGGCTGTGCCATTTGAAACAAACGAAAAAGTTGTACATCAACCGCAACTATTTTCAGGCGAATTTTCGCAAGCAAGTGTTAATCAAGAAAAGCCAGAGGTTATCGCTATTGAACAAGCGTTAAAAGATGAAGTGCAGGCCTTTTTTGACGAGGCGCAAAAAAGCATCACTAAAAAAGATTTGCTGGTATCTCTCCAGGGAATTTGTAATAAATATCCTACGGTTTTTGAATCTCCGTATCAACAGTCCGTTAATCAATTCATTATTTTTTTAGCAGAACAAAATTGCTCCGTTCACTTAAGTGCCGAGGAAGTTAGTGGTGTGTGGTTGAAGTGAATGTGAGTCTCTCCCGGCCCTGCCCCCGTAAGGCGGGGCCACCTGCAGGGGGTGTAAATGGTAACAAATTTTAATTAGAAAAATGTGTGTATGAAAAAAGTGAGAATGAGCTTTATGAGCAAACAAAAATTAAAAACTATTTTATTATGTAGTACTGTCTTTTTAATAAATGCTGTTCTTTATGCTCAGGATGGAACAGCCGGTATTAACGAAGCCAACACAAAAGTGCGCAGTTATTTCGCAGCCGGCACAAATCTGATGTATGCTGTCGGAGCGATCGTCGGTTTGATTGGAGCTATTAAAGTGTATCAAAAATGGAACAGCGGCGATCAGGATACAGGTAAAGTGGCGGCTGCCTGGTTCGGGAGTTGTGTGTTTCTCGTTGTAGTCGCAACAGTCATCAGATCTTTCTTCGGCGTATAAAAAATAGATTATGCAAAATATTCTTATCAATAAACTTCATGAGTATATCCGGGAAAATAATCCTGATTTATTGATGCTATTAGAAGAAGAGGGAAGGTTATCGGAATACCTATCTGATAAAGTAAATACAGTAAGTATAGTTATTAATCAAACGGACAAAGAACTACCTGCATATATTATTGAGGAGAAGTGTATGGATGTATTGACGCGGGATTTACGTCCTTCAAAATTCAATTATATCTCTTCGGTTATTGAAGAAGAATTCGGCGCTACTTATCGGCAATTACAAGAGTCAGGCACACAAAAATTTGAGGTTATAAATCTGATTAACAAGTGCAAACCAGTATTTGATAATGTGAATTTTTCTGAAGAGAACGAGGATAATCGATTCCTGAGATACGTCATTATCGGAACAATCAGTGAATACTTAGAGGAAAGTGTTTCTGTGAGAATGAAATAGTGAGTAATGAGTTACAACAGCGGGGAAAAACTAAATAATAATATTGCGGCCATTCGTATTGCGCTAGAATGGAAGCCAGGGCAACCTCTTATGCCTGACCAGGTGGAAGTATTGAAACGCTATTCAGGCTTTGGTGGTTTAAAGGTTGTTTTATATCCTAATGGACCGAAAGAAGAATGGATAAAATTAAAATCATCTAAAGAGGACTTAAAACTCTATCCGCAGGTAAAAGAACTACATCAGCTATTACAACAGCATTTTAATGAAGCTGAATATAAACAAGTAGTTGACTCTATCAAAAATAGCATCCTCACTGCATTTTACACACCTGAAGTCGTACCTAAAACTTTATTAAATGTAATAAAAGATCAAGGCATCGCACCTAAGTATATGTATGAACCGAGCAGCGGTGCCGGAGTATTTATAAGTGAAGCTGCACAAGTTTTTCCATCCTTACAAAGTATTGCGGCAGTAGAAAAAGATTTGCTGACGGGACGGGTATTGACTGCTTTTGGTAGTTCAATACCAGTCCCTGTTTCTGTTCAGGTGAAAGGCTTTGAAAACACTTCCAACGATGAAAACGGAAAGAATGATTTGATTGTAAGCAATATCCCTTTTGGAAGTTTTTCTGTGTATGACGAAGCTTACAAAAACGAAGCACTGACAGGTAAAATTCATAATTACTTTTTTGTAAAAGGCCTTGATAAAATAAAAGATGGCGGCTTGCTGGCCTATATAACTACAGATGCTTTTCTGAACAGCCCATCCAATCAATCAGCAAGAGCGTATCTATTCAATCATGCTGATTTTATCAGTCTGAATGTAATGCCTGATAATCTTATGAAAGATACAGGCAATACCGAAGCGCCGAGTCATTTACTGATTGTTCAAAAAAATGTAAATAAAGAAAACCTTTCGGAAAAGGAAAACTTACTACTGCATACAGTTGAACAAGAAAATGAGTTTGGCAAGTATAGCATGAATCAATTCATCTATCAGCATCCCGAAATTATTCTTGCCGATGAAATTAAAGCCGGGAAAAATCAGTATGGAAAAGCCCATCAAACCGTATGGCAGAACGGAAGTATAAATGATATCAAGGAAAGCTTAGCATTAACCATAACAACCGGTATTTGTCAGCATTTTAATAAACAAGCCTTTGCTTTAGAAGTTCTATCCGAAAATATTTCAAAAAAAGTATTGACTTACCTCTCAATGCCTGAGAACAAGTCAGATGATATTTCTGTTCAATTAGGCTTATTTGATATTGCTTCTGCCG
>JALZIY010000355.1 GCA_030860085.1 Bacteroidota bacterium
CCCCTGGCTCTGTAGTTACCTGCAAATTTCTTTCATCAATGTTAATGATGCTATTTAATCGCTCAAGCGATAATAAAACCCCACCTAAATGAGGTAAGGCACCACCACTTAAACCGGTGCCTGCCCCTCGTGGTGTAACAGGAATTTTATGTGCATTACATATTCTTAGAATCTGGCTTATTTCTTCCGCTGTCTTTGGCTTAATAACAACATCAGGCAAATAATGAAGATCTTCTGTTTCATCATGTGAATAATGATGTAATACTTCTTCATCTACAAAAACATATTGCTCACCTGCAATTTTTTTAAATAAACCAAGGTGTTCTAAAACGGGTAATGTTTGTGTGGCAGTTGTCATGAAAAATGTTTCATTCAACTGTAAAAGTCGTGCAAAAAGAGTTTAAGAAAAACAGAAACTAAAGATTTTTAAAAGAAGGACAAATGGTTTGCCTGCGGTCGCCATTGTATTGACCAAATATGCCTTGCTTTATGAGTGAAAATTCAAATGCACCACGGGTATTGTTGTAATTTTTTAACGATGAAATGGTTGCATCGTAAGTAAAAGAAAATGTAAAATCTTTATAACCCAAACCTATCATCGGTATAGCAGCATCTTTAAATCTATAATAAATACCTCCAATTAAAATATACTCACCATCGCCGGATAAATTATAATGTGCATTGAAGCCACCTACCACTTCGTAAGATTTCGCCTGCGTGGTAAAATAAATATTAGGGTTTATGATCAATTGCTCGTTAACCATAAAGCTTCCATTTAAAAAACCGATATAACGGATGGGAAGTTGATTTTCCTTTTGACTATTATCAAATTCAAAAAAAGATTCTCTTGGGCGGTTAACATGATGTGCAGAAAACCCGGTATTTACATATACTTTTTCTGTTGGGAAATAAGCGTAGTTCATACCAACTTGCATATCCAGGTATCCAATGTTATTGCGGGCTAATGCCACACCTGTCGGCAATTTGTTATCGAAAAACTTTCCGTCAAACTGGTCTGGAAATTTTAAGTTGGTAGTATTAATTTGTTTATTGGCATAACCCACATTAAATCCAAGACTAAGCAAACTTGAATAGCCTAACATTTGATGATAGGCAACTGAGCCATATATTTTGGTAGAAGTTAAATTGCCACTACCTGCTACATCCTTTAATATAACACCGCCAACCCCTAACCATCCATTCTCAAAACGATTTTTCATTACCTGCATATCACCAAAAGCGCTCATAGTTTTGTAAGGGACGGCCATAATCGATGACCATTGATCACGATAATTTATACCGAGCCGATAATCACCATCGGGAATAAAACCTGTATTAGCAGGATTGGTAGTTAAGGGTGAATTAAAGAATTGCGAAAAATGAAGGTCTTGTGCAAAGGCACAAGGTGTAAGGAACAAGATGCAGGCTGTTAATAGTTTATGTAAAAAAATCTTTTTCATCCTCTACCTCACTTTTTTATCTAATTAAAGTAATGTCGCCTTTTTTAGTTGCTTTTGATCCGTCGGTAAACTCTACTTCCAATGTATATGCATAAGCATCCATGGGTTGCAATACACCTTTGTATTTACCATCCCAACCCATGCGTCTGTCTTCTGTTTCAAATACTTTTTGTCCCCAACGATTCCAGATTATAAATTTCATTTTTCCAATTGCAAAGCCGCGAACAAATATTTTACTGTTTACATCTCCACTTGTAGGAGTAAAAGCATTGGGTACATCTAGCGAAGGTTCTACAATTACCTGCACCGGCAGGCAAAATGTATCTACACAACCATTGGCATTAAAAGCAACTAAGCAGGTATTATATGTTTTAGTCGCGCCAAATTCATGCGATATATTTTCTCTCGTTGTAGTGACAAGCGAGTCACCATCCCCAAATATCCATTTAAATCTTATGGCATCTGCAGATGATGTATTGCTGAAAATAATAGCTGTGTTTACAGGCGGAGGTTGAGGCGATAGAATGGTAAACTGCGCGTTAGGTCCGGAAAATACTGTGAGCGAAGCGGATGCTGAATCTATTTTATTACAAGTGGCGGAATCAACTACTCTTAATTTCACAACAAATGTTCCTGCAGTATTGTATAAATGTGTTGGGCTAAAAACCGTTGAGGTGCTGCCATCGCCAAAATCCCAGAAAAATTGCTGACCACCTTCTGAAGTATTTCTAAAAACTGCTGTAAACGGTACGCAACGCCCTGGCGGTGTTACAAACTTTGCTTTTACAATAGCTGCTACATTAAGCAATTTTACTACAGAATCAGGCGCATTGCAATAACCAGAATCCACTAATAACAATCTTACCCTGTAAGAGCCTGGCGCTGTAAACTGATGTGTCACTGATCCTGAGCCGGCAGTGAGCTTTGTGCCATCGCCAAAATCCCATTGAAAAGAGGTGGAGGTAAAAGGACGGGTAGGTGGGGCTATGCTTGTATTTGTAAATTGATAAGTTAGTTGCTCACAGGGATCTAATTTTGCTGAAATGAAATCAGGCGTGGCTTTCAAATCTCCTACCCTGATATTTAGATAAGAAGTATCCCGAACGTTACAGGAGGTAGGATCAATGGCAACCAACATTACCCTGTAAGTTCCGACACGCACATATTGATGTGATGTATTGGGAACTGAAGTTGTTATTTGCGGTGAGCCGTCACCAAAAATCCATTCATAAGTTAAGCCGCTTTCTATAGTATCTCTGAAATCTACCGTTAAAGGCACACAACCTGCAGTATCTCTTGGCACACCATTAATGGAAGATTGGATAGAACTTCTTATACCTGCCAAATCAAGATCAAGTTTTACCATTGCCAGGTTACACCGTGTAGAGCCGTTAACCGTAGCCCATGCGCCTGGTGTGGTGGGATAAATTGGCTTTGGAGGAGCATCGCAATTAGCACAAATTGCCTGGTAAATAATGCCATTAGCATCAAAGCGACTGGTGCCGCCATCCACATGATCAGCTAACCCTCCATTTTGCCCAAAGAAATCACCGTACAACTGGCTGGCGGCATCTCTTTTTAAAACGAAAAAGTAAAAATCCTTTCCATCTGTAGCAGGTTGAAGAGCATTAACTGTTGACAGACCCCTTGTCCCTGCAGAGCTGAACGCCGGGGCTACTTGTCCGCCCCATCCGGAAACATATACATTTTCGCAACGATCTACCAGGAAAGCAACAGGAGAAATATTAGGGACATCACTGCCGGTTCCAAATACAGTAGAGTAAATAAAGGCTGAAAGATCTACTGCTAATTTTGCAATAAAC
>JALZIY010000359.1 GCA_030860085.1 Bacteroidota bacterium
GCTCTGGCCACCTTGACCGCTCTGACCACCCTGACCGCTCTGACCACCTTGACCGCTCTGACCACCTTGATTACCCATAGAACCTCCACCTGTGCCCTGGCTTTGACCGCCCAAACCTTCTGAACCACGTTGAGAACCGCCCTGGGAGCTTTGAGACTCATTACCCTTGTTTGAAGATCTGTTCTGATCCTGGTTTTGAGATCCCTGGTTTTTTTGATTGTCTTCCATAACTGTAATTTTTTTAAAGTAAAAAATATTAAGAACTTAAGAACTATAGATAAAGTATAAAAAAGTTGTGCCTAAACTACTCTTTGTAATATAATAAGGGATTCATAAGTCAGTAAAGCAATAGAATACATAAATAGATGAAGTTGTAGAAGTAAATCAACAACCTGCATAGAATAAAAAATCCTTATATCAATTACAAAAATGTAAGGAGTCTTTAAAGATATGCTCATAACTATTCAGATACCTGTCCATCATAATCGCTTCCAGTTACATTGCGCTTTGTTGCAGTGCCTGAACCTCTTTCGCTTATATTACTTCTTTTTCCACCGGTTAAGGCTTCATCATTCCTATCTATACCCTTGTTACCTGAAGCATTTTGAAGTCCCTTTTCGTGCCCACTTTTCCTATCTTCATCAGAACCCGGGGAATTAAAACTTCTTCCGCTGCCCCGTTGGTCCTGGCTTGAAGTATTATGTTTCCTGTTTTTATCTTTTTCTGAATTTTGGCTTTGATCACCATTTCTGTTTTGCTGGCCTTTTGTATTTTCTGTCATGATTAAAATTTTTGATTAAGAAATAATTACATCAATAATAAATGCCAAAAAATTGTGCCGTTAGTTTTATAAGTGCTGCTTATTATTTCATATCTATGCCTCAATGTCAGTAAAAAACGTCCGATACGAGTATAAACATATCAGATTTCTATTGCTTCTTTCTTTCTAACTTGCCACGCTCAATCTTCAGCTTTGATAATTGATATTTTTTTATCGCTATGAAAAAATTTTTGTACTGTGTGATTTTAAATTGTGTATTTACATTTCACAGTTTTAGCCAAAGCGAATATTCAATATTTAAAGATTCCACGACTTTTAACAGAGAAGATACTGGTAAGCTCACCCTTGGGATCGATAATCTAAATTATTTACGGAATTACGAATACTTTGGAAAAATTCCACTTAGCTATACTCTTTTTGGAAGCCAATTTATTCCACAGTTAAAATACCAGGTTAATCCCCATTTCAGTTTAAGGGCAGGTATCTTTTTGCGTCGTGAATTCGGGCTCGAGGGTTTTGTATCTGCAATGCCGGTATTAACTGCCAAATATCAAAAAGGAAGCCTGTCTTTTTTGATAGGTACATTGGAAGGTGCTTTAAATCACCGGTTTATTGAACCCATTTACGATTTTGAAAGTATAATTTCTGACCGGATAGAACAAGGAACACAACTCATCATTAATAAAAAAAAACTTTGGCTGGATTGGTATATCGATTGGGAAAAAGCAATTGAACGATATGAGCTTTATCGCGAAGAATTTACAACCGGTATGTCAAGCCGGCTAAAATTAATAAATGCCGAAAAGTTCAATATCGAAATTCCGCTACAGATCATGCTGGCCCACAAAGGCGGTCAAATTGATACATCAGGACTGCCAGTTGAAACATTAATGAACACAGCAGTTGGCGCCTCCTTTACCTTTGCAGCCAATGGTTCGTTTTTGAAAGCAGTTCGTACCGAACATTTTTTTGTTTATTATAAAGATTTATCCGGCACCAAGCTTCAACTGTACAAAGAAGGTACAGGAATTTATTCCTCCCTTACATTTAAAACAAAACACTTTGATATAGATACCCGCTATTGGAAGGGAAATCGTTTTTTTGGACCACGCGGCGGAGCCTTATACAGCTCTATTTCAGAAAAAGTTCCAGGCTACGGCGAAAAAGAACGGGAACTTATTTTCTTAAGTTTTATCTATGATAAACAGCTATTCCCAAACGTTTTTATTGACCTTAGGCTGGAACCTTATTACGATGTAAAAAATAAATTTACAGAGTATGCTTATTCCGTTTTTTTACGATTTCAAAAAGATTTTAATTTAAAGCGCATAAGGTAGCTATCCCAGCCTGGCTTCTGAAGATATAGAGATATCCAACAATTTAGAAATGATGCAATTTTGCTCAGCATTCTTAACTATTTCATCCCATTTTTCCTTTGCAATACCTGGCACTTTGCCTTGTACTGAGAGATGTGATTTTGTCACTGCACCGTTATCAAGGGTGATCTCACATTTTGTTTCAAGGTTATCAGCAGTAAAACCAGCTTCGTTTAGTAAAAAACCTATTTTCATAGTAAAGCAGCCGGCATGTGCCGCTGCTACCAATTCCTCCGGGTTAGTTCCTTTGCCTTCTGCAAAACGGGTGTTGAAGGAATATTGTGTTTTATCCAGCACTCCGCTCTGTGTGCTTAAGTGGCCATTACCTTCTTTCCCTGTGCCGTTCCAAACGGCGGTTGCATGACGTACCATAGTAAAAATTTTTAGTTAAGAGATAAAAGTAAGGATATGCCGGGGAAAATGATTAAATCCAAACCTATTAAACTTCTTAACCCCCTTGTAATTGGTAGTAATAAACCATAGTTTTATGCAGCTATCGCAAAAGAAAGGGCTTACCTAATAAAAATTTATTAAATTTCTAATTATTTAGGAATTTTGTATCTGATTTAAGATCAATCTAAATATATGCAACGTTTCAAATTCAACTCAATCGAAGAAATAGAGCAGCATAGACAGATCTGGGAAAATGGTGTTTTAATAGCCGAAAGAAAAAATAATTATTATACCATCTATCTTTATCAGGTTGAATCTTTTTATATCGAAGTTTATCATCACTCTCATTTCAACGTCATAACCAAAGTGAGGCGTTTTTCTAACACTTCTTTATTACAACCATATCTGCAGAACATTTCTATTGATTCCTTATTAAATTGATAACACTCATTAAGACGAATTACACGAATTGCGGACATCAGTTTGTGAAATCTGTATTGCATGATTTTAGATTAATCATATTGTTTTCTATCTTGAGCTAATTCGTTCTAATTCGTGTTTGATTTTGTGTCATCATTAAATCAATTCATTTTAATACACATACTCCGGGGCTTCTAAAAGATCAAAGGATTGCGTTAGACCGCTTTAGCCATATTTGTAAAATTTGTTTGATAGAATTTTTTAGTCTTCTTATCATTGTTTCCCTGTTTTTCTTGGTGAGGGTTTTATCTTGTACCACCTTGTATTCATTGGTTTCAAGCCTTTTTAAATCTGCTAAAAACTTATTATCTTCTAAATCATTACCATACGTTCTGACAATACTCATTAGTTCGAAAAACAAATTTTCAATTTCCGAAAAATGACTTTCATCACTTTTTGTATTATTTAGCTTGGTAAAAATTTCTTTTACTCTTTCTTTATGGGGATGAGAAAATAAAAAATTCAAAATGATTATATTAACGGGAAAGCTTTAGCAATGATTACAATATTATATAATAAAACAGAATATTAATTTTTATATCGATTGGGGTTATATTCAACTTCACTTACCGAAATTTTTTTACCATCAACCATTTTACTATTCAAGCCTAAAATGGCTTGTACCGCCTGCGAATCATTAACCATATCAACAATAGCTGTTCCCTGTGTACGGCCGTTAGAATTACTTCTTACGACTAATGCTGAATTTACTTCTCCATATACAGAAAACAATTTTCGCAGATCAGAATCTATGGTGTTGAGGCTTAGGTTGGAAACATTTATGTTCATAAATCAATTATTTGAATATCTCGAAAAAAGCAAGTGCAGAAAAAAGAATATTATTTCCAGAAGGGCAATTTGTTTTAACACTGATGCTTATTACAAAGACAATGTCTTGAAGTTAACTTATAAAACCGAATACATTTTATTTTGAATTTCTAAACCCAGGGAGATTTTTTTGTTAAATTTCTTACTGAAGGTTTGGCACATGATAGCGGCCAAAAATAGTTTTGACTAAATTTATTATTCCCGTTTAAGCATGACCGGAAACATGTTACACAAACAGCATAAGATAGGCTCGTTCACCCAAGGCTATTATGCTCTACGTAACAGAATGCCTCGAATACGTAGCTAATCAGTATTAGGTGAAACCTTCCAGTTTTAAAGAACTCGTTAGTATAGCGAAGCAATTGCTGGACATATTGCAGGAATGACAGATAAATCGGCTATTAGTAATTTTTATCATCAAAAAGAGGAAGTCTCTCTAGTAAAATGTAGGCTTTAAAATCGCTTAAATGAAAATTGATTCCATCAAGGGATCTAAAGAAAAAGAGGCCGTCTCACTCCTGTTAGACAGCCTCTTTATCAGTCTTGATTATTAGATTATTGTTTTATCAGTCGAAGCGTTTTTTTAAATTCCCCTTGTCTTATTTTTAAAAGATATACACCCGAGCTATATCGTGAGGCATCGATATCAACGATACCGTTGGCCGGTACCAGTTTTTGGTAAACTCTTTTTCCATCTATGCTATACATTTCTATATCACTGTTTTGCTGGTTGGCTAATGACAAGTATAAACGAAAGTTTGTTGATGCAGGATTAGGAAATACTTCTGCTATATTTTGTTTATTGATTGTTTTAACATCAACTCCTCTGTCCAGGTTTCTTTCACTATTGTTTTGTGTTACTACATATTGCCCACACGCAGCGCCGGCATTATATTCTATATCAAAACGCTGAATTCCAAAGTT
>JALZIY010000279.1 GCA_030860085.1 Bacteroidota bacterium
CAGATGCAGCCTGTGGTGCTTTCCAGCCTTCATGTATCGTCCATGCACGTACCTCTTGCACACCGGCGGTGAAATAAGTATTGAGTTTTAATAAACGATAGGCCGATTGGATCAAACGGTTTAGCGCCGGTTCGGTCATGCCATATTCTTCCATAAATAATTGCCGGTCCTCCGGGTTTTCCATTTCGGCAATCTGCGCTTCAATGGAGTTGCTCATAATAATTACTTCAGCGTCTTCTGCTTTCACCCCATCCTGTAAAATGGCAGAATATTTATTGCCGGTATGCATGGAAGGTTCATCTACATTGGCTACATATAAAACAGGTTTTTCCGTCAGCAAAAAAAGATCAGCAATAGCCGGTCTTTCTATAACGTTGAATGCCATGTCACGGATATTTTTACCTTCTTCCAATTGTTTTTTACAGCGTTGCAATACTTCCAATTCAATTTTGGCCTTAGGATCTGTTTTAGCCATTTTTTCGGTGCGGCTAAATTTTTTGTCAACGCTTTCCAGGTCTTTTAACTGCAATTCCGTTTCTATAATTTCTTTATCGCTGATGGGGTTTATAGCACCTTCATCACGCAAAATATTCTCGTCTTCAAAACAACGGATCACCTGGATAATGGCATCCACTTCGCGGATATTAGCTAAGAATTTATTGCCTAAACCTTCGCCTTTGCTGGCGCCTCTTACCAGCCCGGCTATATCAACAATTTCAATTTGTGTGGGCACTATGCGATTTGGTTTTACCAGTCCCGCCAGTTTATTCAAACGTTCATCCGGTACATCTACCAAACCAATATTTGGTTCAATGGTGCAGAACCTGTAATTACTCGCCTGTGCTTTTGCGCTGTTGCTAACCGCATTAAACAGCGTTGATTTACCTACGTTGGGTAAGCCTACTATACCTGCCTGTAGTGCCATAATAATTTGCCCCTATCCCCTAAAGGGGATTTAGGTCTATTTTACTTTTCTTAATTAATTATTTTAATAGCTGTTATCATATCAACTATAAATATTGCGCCTTTTAACTCACCCCCACGCAGCAAGCTGCGTGTCCCCTCTCTGCTTTGGCAGAGAGGGGTGGCATGCGAAGCATGACGGGGTGAGTTAACACAATTAAAAAGGTTGGCAAAGTAAAACAAAAAGAAACTGTAAATCAAAAAGGTAATTGCTGCACACCTGAATGATGTTTCGCCTCATGTTCGAGCAACCATTTTTTTCTCCACAGGCCGCCCGCATATCCTACTAATTTATGATCACTACCAATAACACGGTGACAGGGACAAACAATGGCGAGATTATTTTTACCATTAGCAGTGCCAGCCGCACGAATAATTTTTATATCGCCTAATTTTTTTGCAAGATCCATATAGCTTATTGTTCTACCATAAGGGATAGTACTTAACTGCTGCCAGACTTTTATTTGAAAATTAGTTCCTGCTTGTTTAATTGGAAGATCAAACATCTTTCTTGTTCCGGTAAAATATTCGTTTAATTGCTGAATACATTTTTGCTGTAAAGAACTTAGTTGCTCACTGGCTGTGGGTGCCTGGCTTTCTTCGCTAAAACTAATGGCGTTGATATAACCATTATCGGTTTTAATGATCAATAAACCAACCGGAGATTGATAATAAGCTGTGGACATAGAGGAATAATTGTAGATTGACGATTGCAGATTGCGGATTTGATGGTTGGCTGTTTTATAATCTAAAATCGCCAATCTAAAATCGATTGATTTAATCAAGCAAAGCAGCTAATTGTATTAATTCCTTTTTCTTATATAAAGTATTCTCTTCATCAAAACATTTACTCATTTCCTCTAATAAATTTTGAATGGCCCTTTTATTAGAAAAGGGCTTAAAATAGGCGTGAACAGGAGGTACAGAAATTCTTTTAAAATAACTTTCCATGTCTTTGTGGGTAAAAACCTGCCCGGTTGTCGGATCAATAAAAAACTCAATTTTATCCAATTGTTTTTCGAGTGGTTCATTACTGTAACCATACCTGAAATAGGCCAGTACAAATTGCTTAGGTACACCAACCGCTTTTATTGGAATATCTAATAAATCACAAAGTATCAAATACAAAATACCATTGCTGATCTGGTTGCCTCTTTTTGTTTCTATGGTTTTATGAACTAAGAATTCATTGACCTCTTTATAAGAAGTTTCGCTACCCTTTAATCCATAATAACCAAACAATATACCGGTAACTATACGTACTTGTTCAAGTGGTGTGAGGTAATTATTTAATTCGAGCCAGATATTTCGACGCAATTTTTCAATCTCAACTAAAACAGAGGCAGTAGAGAGATCCGGATAGTGAAATTTAGAAGTAAGCAAAGCGCCAACCATTAAATCATGATGGCCCGCTATGCTCCATTGCCTGAAATCTTCTGAGAGATCTGAAACATGCAGACGGTGTATAAGTAGTTTAATTCGTTCCTGTGTATCTTCATCAGGCGTGGTTTCCCAAAGATTTTCAAGGTTGGGAATGATGTTGCTACCATACTCAACAATCTTTGATGAAACAGCCCCAAACACTTCTTCATCCGGATCATCAATTAAATTTAACAGGGCCGATATTTCTTTGTTTTGCTCCATAATTACATCACGGGTATCGAGGTTGCAAGGTATATAAACTAGTTAAATTCTTTGCATACACAGCAGTCTTTTCTTCGCCATCAGGACCTCACCCCCAACCCCCTCTCCAAAGGAGAGGGGGGTTTAGAACCCTCAATCGAAAAGGCGCTTCGGTGTAAAAATGATTTTTAACCCCTCTCCGCGAGGAGAGGGTTGGGGTGAGGCGAATAAGTGGTGAAGGATTTGATTAACCTGAGTTGGGATAGAGTAATTATAAAATAAATATTATTCACAAACTTCTTATTTCTTTTTTGTTGCTGCTTTTTTTAGGGAGCTTTTTTTTGATTTTGACGTGGTTTTTTTTGTTGCAGCCGTTTTTGAAAATGCGCCCGGCACCTGGCTTTCAATCATTTTTTTTACCTCATCCAATGAAAGGGTTTTAGCTTCTTCGGGAGTAAATTTTTCTCCAATTGAGGTTCTACCAAGCTTGAGCATTTTTTTACGAAAACGAATAAAAGGTCCCCAACGTCCATTTTCAATTGAAATTTTTTCGGCAGGCCATTGTTGTATATATCTGTTTGCTTCTTTGGCTACTTTTTTTTCAATAAGTTCATTAATATCTTTTTGCGAAAGGTGATCATAATTATAAGCCCGTGGCACATTGATGAACAGA
The DNA here is from genome assembly GCA_030860085.1 of Bacteroidota bacterium. Lineage (GTDB taxonomy): Bacteria > Bacteroidota > Bacteroidia > Chitinophagales > Chitinophagaceae > Flavisolibacter. Next base: position 3,260 of record JALZIY010000279.1, read on the forward strand.
TCATTCCATTTTATAAATGGTCCAAATCTTCCCTTGCCCTTTGCCACTGGAAGATTTTCGTAATAACCAATTGGTGCCTCAGCTTTTTCTTTTTCACCAATCAACTCTATGGCCTGTTCCAGGTCAACATCCAACGGCTCTTTACCTTTTGGCAGTGAAATAAATTGTTTCCCGTATTTTATATATGGGCCAAACCTTCCAGTGTTTACTGATACTTCTTGTCCATTGTGTTCGCCAAGTGTGAGTGGCAATTTGAAAAGCTGCATCGCTTCTTCGAGTGTAATTGTTTCAATGCTTTGCGTTTGTTTTAATTTGGCGAAACGGGGTTTTTCTTCATCCTCAGTTACACCAATTTGTACCATTGGCCCATAACGGCCCATACGTGCAATAACCGGCTTGCCCGTTTGCAGGTCAATGCCTAAATCTCTTTCGCCGGAACTTCTAATTGCAGTTTCAATGGTTCGATTTACATCTATTTTGAAGGGTTTATAAAACTCATCAATCATTTTATTCCACTGCACTTTGCCTTCTGCTATTTCATCAAACCCTTCTTCTACGTGTGCTGTAAATCCATAATCCATAACATCTTCAAAATGCAGTTTCAAAAAATCGGTTACAACCAAGCCAAGGTCTGTCGGAAAAAGCTTTGATTTTTCCGCACCCGTTATTTCAGTTTGTTTTTGTTTTACTATATTATTATCCTTCAATGTAAAAACTTGGTACTCTCTTATGACGCCTTCTTTATCCCGCTTTTCTACATAGCCTCTTTTTAATATAGTAGAAATGGTTGGGGCATAAGTAGATGGTCTTCCTATTCCCAATTCTTCTAATTTTTTTACCAGTGAAGCTTCCGTATAACGGGGCAGGGGACGGGTATAACGCTCTATGGCTTTCATTTCTTTTAAAGGTAATTGCTGGCCGGTTTTTAATGGCGGCAGCATTCCTTCTACGTGTTCTTCTTTTTCACTTTCTTCATCATCAACATCTTCACGATAGACTTTCATAAATCCATCAAATTTTAATACTTCACCGGTTGCTGTCAATTCTGCATTATTGGTTGAAATATTAATTTTTGCAATTGTTTTTTCCAATTCAGCATCTGCCATCTGGCTGGCCATACTCCGTTTCCAGATCAATTCATATAAACGCTTAGTGTCCGCATCACTTACGGTAGTATGAGCTATAGAAGTGGGGCGTATAGCCTCATGCGCTTCCTGTGCAGATTCGTTTTTGTTTTTGTATTTACGCGGTTGAAAATATTTTTCACCAAAAGAAGATGACACCGTTTTTTTAATGTCGTTGACGGCAGTTTCGCTAAGGCTGACACTATCGGTACGCATATAAGTGATATGCCCGTTCTCGTAAAGTTTTTGCGCCAGCAGCATCGTACGGCTTACGCCATAGCCTAATTTACGACTGGCCTCCTGTTGCAAAGTAGAAGTGGTGAAAGGGGCTGCCGGTGACCGTCTTGTAGGTTTTACCTGAATGTCCTTAACTGAATAAGATGCTCCTATACATTCTTCCAGAAATGTTTGTGCAGCTTCAGGTTTGCGAAATTTTGAGCCTTCTGCTTTAAAAGAAATAGCTTTTCCGTTTATATCATCTGCAGTAAAATTCGCTTCTATTTTGAAACTACTTTGTGTAGCAAATGCATTTATCTCTCTTTCTCTTTCAGCTATTAAGCGCACTGCAACACTTTGCACACGACCTGCACTAAGATTATTTTTCATGCTGATCTTACGCCACAAAACCGGGCTTAGTTCAAAACCCACGATCCTGTCTAATATTCTACGGGCTTGTTGTGCATTAACAAGATCCATATTAACAGTACGTGGTTTTTGCACTGCCTGCTCAATTGCAGGTTTTGTTATCTCATGAAAAACAATTCTTTTAGTGGTGGCAGGATTTAATCCAAGTACTTCGCAAAGATGCCAACTGATGGCTTCGCCTTCACGGTCTTCATCCGTTGCAAGCCAAACTTCTTTACTTTTTTTTGATAGCTGCTTTAGTTCTGTAATTACTTTTTGTTTGTCAGGCGAAATGATATAGGTAGGTTT
>JALZIY010000382.1 GCA_030860085.1 Bacteroidota bacterium
GTGATGGCGGTGATGCAGGCTTTGGAGATTTTTCATTTATAACCGTTTCTCCTGAAGGTAAATCACCAGGCGCAGAACCCGTTGATTCCAATCCATCAATTTCATTAATGGATGGCGGAGGCATACCCTCTAAGCTTTCTCTAAAGTCATTGGGAGGTTCAGACTTTGTCAAATGAGTCATGGATCTTTCCCTTTTGGACAATTTTTTTACTTGACCTGGTAAATCCTTTTCTTGTTTTTTATCTTTTGATTTAATGCCTCTTTTCTGTTTAGTATCTTTTAATTCTTCTCCATCACCGCTGGTTCTTTGCACTTCTTCATAAGGTTCGTTTTCCAATGCAGGGTCTTTTGCTTCTGGTAATAACGAATCTAATTCCTGTTCAGAGCCAAGAGCATTTTCAACGCCACGTGTCGCGGCGCCCCGATGAATGGTTGGTTTAAATTCCGCTGCCTGCACACCATCTATTAGTTTTTTCCAATTAAAAGCAGGGCCTATATCCCATTTACCATCAACGCGATAATTTATGTGCGTAACAATGCCTTTAAAATTTAAAACTTCATTAGTAGCCTGATATCTTATAGACTCCGGTAAAAATTGTCTTGGAATATTATACCGGGCAGTTAGGTAACGAAGAAGTATGATAAGACTTTCATATTGTGCTTCAGTATATGCCGCATAATAAATTTGCTGTCGGAACGGAGTGTTGAGTTTTTCATAGGCTTCTCTTTCAGTAAGTGAACAATAGACATCAACAGGTCCTGGAACACCATTGCTGTTTTTCAACCTTGAATAATAAGTTTCAAGATTACCGGATTTTTCCGAGAGAAAACCATAATTCGATATCTCAATGCCAATGCTACATTTATCCTGTGCATTATTTGTATTTGTGTTTCCCAATCCTTTTCCTAAATGACCCGACCAGAATTTTGAGGAAAAGAGTTGGTAAATGGTGCCATCTCGTGCAATTACAAAAGGAACTGACACATGGCGGTTATGAGAACTGAGCGTAAATAGATCCGAACGTAAACTGCCAGCGGTGTAATGAAGGACAATGCGTTGTTTGGGATGTTCCACGCTATAATAGTAACCAGAACGGTTATGCGGTGTACATAAATAGCCTTCTAATTTCAAATTTTCATTTGGTACAGGGATCGATATTTTTTGTAGAGTGTATTCACCACTGTTGCCGGCTTGCCGTAACTTTTCTTCAAGAAGGTTAATAGCTGTATATCGCATTCTCATTAGTTTTAATGAATAGCAAATAATTTAGCTTTTAAGGGAACGTTAGTTTGGCTTTTTATAAAGTACATTTCTGAAGAACCTAAAAATAAAAAATTTTTAAACACTTCATGCATATTAATTTTATGTACTAAAATTGCAAACCCAATTGTACAACCTAAACGATTGCAGCAATTATTTTAGTTCTTCTAATTCCCTGGTAAACTTCCGCTAAACAAAATCCGTTCTCAACAACTTTAAAAGCAACCGTGCTTGCACGATTGAGGCGAACAAATCGTTACGAATAAATAACAGAAATGTAAATCTTATTCCATCGGCATTTTTGCTATGCGAAATGCTGCTGCACCAAAATATAATTGATCTCTTATGAATGGGCGATCGCTTTACGCAACTTTGATTGGCATAAATGCTTACAAACAAAATCCACTTAATGGATGCATCAAAGATATATTAGACATTGATCTGCTTTTACGTGATCAGTGCGGCCAACAGGAAAAAGATAGTCTTGAATATAGACCCCTCTACTTGTTAGCACCTGGAGAAATTGATACTATGAGGATTGCTGATTATGAGGCAGCTCAAAAACTTACACTTTCGTTCGATACGCCAACATTTAAAAATATTTCAGAAAAAGCGTTTGCACATCTTAAGCAATCCAAAGACGGAGATGTCTGCTTATTATTTTATAGTGGTCATGGCTCACAGGTAGATGCTCCTAAGAATTTTTGGCATACAAAACCAGATAGGCAAAATGAAACCATTGTATGTGTAGATAGCCGCGATCCAAAAGACCCCGATGCCCGCGACCTGATAGATAAGGAACTTGGTTACCTTCTTTGGGATGCGTTGGAGGATAAAAAAATCCATTGCGTTGTCATCATGGACTGTTGCCATTCAGGCAATAATATGCGTGGTGGGGTTGCTGATAAAGCTGTTCGCTTCAGGCATGTTGCATCTTCAAAAAATAAGGTTCCGCTTGAAAAGTATTTAGGGTACAATTCGGACAGAAATTTCTATGAAATACAAAATGGTAAGGCCAACATTAAGATCGCAAAGTATGTGCATATAGCTGCTGCCCGCGATAATGAAAAAGCCCAGGAAACCATTGATGGCGGTTTATTCACGTCCAAGCTTATGGAGGTGCTTCGTTCCGGCGGTACTGCAAAAACTTACCGCGATCTTGTCCATGGCTTAACCATTTCGGTTCGTAACCGTGCAGAACAGCAAAACCCTGTTGCATTTGCAAGTGTTGATGCCGACCTGGATCAGCAATTCCTTGGTGGGGGGATGAAACCTTACATATCATCTTATGAAGTGCGCTATGATGTTGCACAGCAAAAATGGATGATGTACGGCGGAGCTATGCATGGTATTGTGGCTGGTGGTGACCAGCGAAAAACTACTGTAAAAATTTTGGGTTCAGATACAGAAATTGATATAGTAAAAGTGTTTGCTGCTTCATCCAATTTAGATGAAATATCCATGTCTGAATTTGATAAAGAAAAAGAATATAAAGCTGTACTTTTTAAATTGGCTAATACAATTTTAAGAATTGGTTTGTCAGATGCCTTTCTAACCGACACATCAAAAATGGGAGCATTAAAACTTGCATACCGTTCACAGCCGCATTTTTATTACGAGATCAATTTTGAAAATAGTATAGTGGTTAACGATTATCTTGTACAAATTACACAGGATAATCATTACGTACTTACAAAAACCGGTAGCACAGTGCCCTTATTTAAGCGTGAGAGAGAGCCTTCGTCTTTCCTGCGCAAAGTTGACACGGTAGGTAAATGGGTGAGCACTTCAGAATTAAAAAATTCAAACAGTAATTTTTCAAAAGACGATTTCATATTTACATTGGAAAAAATTGAGGGGGTGCTAATACCTGACCACAAGCCGGATGATATTGCCAGTGAAAAAACACTCATTCAACCAGATGACGAAATCCTGCTTTCTTATAAAAATGAAAAAGAGCCTGCCTTCCGGTTAAGTATTGCCATTAATCCATCTTCATTACTGCAATCATGTTACGTGGGCGTATTATATATGGAGAGTAAATTTGGCATTACACATGACCTGGTAAAAGATGATGCTAACCAGCTGTTGAATGAAAAAGATTCAGCGGTTCACCTGAGCATTCTTTTAAACAAGCGGTTGTGTAAGACTATTACATTAGCGTTTGATGAAAAGTATAGCTTGTATGGCATTAATGAGATCACTGATTTTTTAAAAATATTTGTCTCGGAAAAACCCTTTGATCTTACAAGGTATAAGCAAGATAATTTGGAATTAGATGATGTTCCTCAAGTAAGGATGAGGGGCTTGAAAACCAGGGGCACTGCTGATGATCTTGCTGATAAAACTGACTGGACAGTTTTTACAAACCGTATTCGTATAGTTGGTCCTAATAAAGAAAAAATACTGAAACCAGGTATTACCGATTTTTCTGCATTTTCTATTGAAGCACCTGTTGGATTTGAGGCTATTGCTTTTGCAGCTACCACAGAAGATCAAATCAAAAACGTGAGAGCATCAGCCATGCGGGGCATTGACGAAAAAGCCGATGCCGTATCATCTTCTATCATGCCGCCTGTAAATATTTGGGGTGATGTTATTACTGATGAATCCGCTTTTGCAAAAGGCATGAATATGGGTTCCGATAATGGTATCCAGGTATTGGAACTGCTTCCGAGAAAAGATGGTGAGGCTTTAAAAATTCCGGAAGGTAAATCTCTTCTTATTAAACCCATTGCTTCGCCTAAAGGCACACGTTCAATAGATGACGATCTTGAAAACACTATCGTTCCGTATGGATTTGATCCTGAAACACAACTATATTTTCCTGTAGGATATGCTGACGATTCAGGAACTATTTATATTCAAAATTTACCACCGGAAACAGCAGGAATGCTGAAAGGCAATACAAATCAAACCCGTAGCCTGGGTGGGTCCGTTAAATTATTTTTCAAAAAAATTTTTAATCAGAAAGATGTAACTAAGTTGGTCTTGTATGAACTGGGTACAGATGGTTCATGGAAAATGTTGACGAGCAGTCCTGCTGAAATGAAAACATTTTTTTCAGCTAAACCTGGTTTGCATGTAATGTTGCTTTTGCATGGCATCATGGGCGATAGCAGGCACATGACAGAGGCATTAAAGGATATGAAAGAACTGCAAGCGAAAGTGCACTATGCGCTAACTTATGACTATGAAACTTTAGCTACACCCGTTTCCAAAGCTGCCGAAAATCTGAAAAAAGATTTGTTGGAAGCAGGGTTTGATAATGATCCAATGCCACTAACCATACTTGCGCATTCTACCGGTGGGTTGGTGGCACGGTGGCTGGTGGAAAAATTAGGAGGCGATAAATTTATAAAGCACCTCATAATGGTGGCAACACCTAACAGCGGAACTGAAATTTCTAAGATCACATCATCCGTTTTTGGATTGCTTACTCATGCACTTAATGTAACGGGCCCGATAAAATATGTAATTACAGGATTGGCTTTTTTACTCAAAAATGTACAGTTAGATCCAGGCAAAATTTTAGAAGATATTAAACCCGGTTCAAAATTATTACAGGAGCTGAATGCTTCAGGCAAGCCAGCGTCTGTTCGATACAGCGTTATCGCCGGTGATACAGCGCTTTTAAAAGGATATGATGGCGATGATTTTTTTCTTAAAAAAATAGCAACCACGTTTGTTAAAGGAGTCGTGTTACCTGGACTTACACATCATCTCTTTGAGGAAAAAACTAACGACATGGCCGTAACCGTAGATAGCATGCAAGCAATTCCAGGCTTTAATGCAGGAGAGGAAATGCATATAGTAGCGAGTAATCATCTTGCTTATTTTAAAGAAAAGAAATGCCAGGAAGAAATATTAGCATTAATAAACTAACGTGTTGCTTTCATATCAATAAGTTCATCGCCTTGCCAATATGAAAACGCTTTTCAACATTTTTCTATCATGAATTAATAAACACTAAAAAATGTCAAAAGGTTATTCACTACACATCGGTCTCAACAATGCAGATCCTGCACATTATCCAGGTATGCCAGTACTGAAAGCTGCTGTCAATGACGCTCAATTTTGGAAATCATTTGCAGGACTTGAAGGTTATACTTCAAAATCTTTGCACGATGAAGAAGCAACTGCCGACGCAGTGAAAAAGCAATTAACTGATTGTGCCAAAAAAATGGAAGCTGGCGATATTCTCATGCTCACTTATGCCGGTCATGGTGGTGAAATGCCAAATGAAAAGCCTGCCGGTCTAGATAAAGAAAATTATGACCAGACCTGGTGCCTTTATGATCGCCAGATGCTCGATGATGAACTTTATGAATGTTTTGAAGCTTTTAAAGAAGGCACACGAATAGTTATTGTTTCTGATAGTTGCCATTCAGGTACTATTGCAAAGGCTGATGAAATAAATTTAAGCGATCTGCTTGTACAAGGAATGACACGGTCAGCTAAAGCACGTGGTTTTACTTCGCGTAAGCTTCCAAAAAATATAAAAGATATGGTTCTCTATAAGTTTGGATCAACTGTTTATAAACCATTGCTGGCAAAGTATAAGAACAAGCGAAAAGCGGAAGGTGTAAAGGCCGCTGTAAAATTACTGGCAGCATGCCAGGATGATGAAGAAACGCTTGATGGTGATAATAATGGCATTTTCACGGAAGCATTTATAGAAATTTTAAAAGATCCGGATTTTAAAAACGCTAACGCAGAAATGCTTATTGACGAAGTAAAACAACGATACTTTTTTCCACAACCAAATTTTTTTCAATATGGCAGCATCATTCCTTCATTTGACGATGCCTTGCCGTTTAAAATAGAGATCCCTGATGCCAGTAACATTACAGGTTATCGCAAGCCTGATCTGTCAGCCAGCCCGGTTAAGCCCACCCATTTAGCATCACCGTCAAATGATACAATGGCAATTAAAAAACCGGCAGTATTAATAATTGAAGTGGAGGGGGAAATAAATGGTAATATACTTGGTGGAGATGAAGTAGAAATAGTGGATCAAAAACAAATTGCAGGACGTCAAACCTTTATGGTAGAATTAAAAAATGTACCGGAGGAACAGGCTTGGAGTGCTGCTCATTCACTCCAAACCGAAATTAAGGAAAGAGGGTATGAAGTAATAGTGGAGCCGGTTTTAACGGTTACGCCTGCACAACGGGCACGGGTAACCCGCGAGGGAGATGCAGACAACCCGGATTATATTCATGAGTGGCCGCCTTCTTTACAGCAGGGAAAGATTGGTATAGGCTGGTACCTCGATGAGGAGCATTCACAATTGGCGAAAGCAAGGGAATTGGTTGAACAAAAACCAAATGCTCATGTTCGTATCGGCCATTTTGATACGGGCTATATCGAAAACCACATTGCACTTCCGTCAAAATTGAACAAAGCAGAAGCAAGGAGTTTTGTAAAGAACGAAAATCCAAACCAGGCAATAGATAAAACAGAGTCGGGGCAGGATGGGCACGGCCTTGGTACACTTAGTTTATTAGCTGGAAATAAAGTAACACATGCGGAAACGTTTAATGAGTTTGAAGGTTTTATAGGTGGTATCCCATTTGCCGAAGTAATCCCCGTGCGTCTATCCGAGTCTGTTGTTATTTTGAATTCTGAAAACTTTTGTGATGCCCTGAACTATGCAATAGAAAAAGAATGTGAAGTGGTTTCCATGTCGATGGCAGGCAAACCCAGTGGCCGCATGGCCCGTGCGGTGAACAGGGCATACGAAGCGGGTATTGTCATTGTATCTGCAGCAAGTAATTGCTGGTACAAAGGACCGGGAGCAATGCTGCCAAAATGTGTGATGTTTCCTGCAGCTTTTGAAAGAGTAATAGCAGCTACAGGCGCCATGTATGATCATAAACCTTACGACGTTGACTTTATTCAACAAGGCCGTTTTAATATTACTACAAAATACATGCAGGGTTCATGGGGACCGCCATCGAGAATGCGTAAAGCACTTGCAGCATATACACCCAATACACCATGGGCATCCAAAAAACATGCTTTTCTACGCAGTGGTGGCGGCACATCTTCCGCAACACCACAGGTGGCTGCCGCTGCTGCATTATGGATCGCTTACCACCGGGATGAACTGGAACAAAAAGGCTATTACGGGGAAGGAAATAAATGGAAAAAAGTAGAGGCGGTACGTAATGCTTTGTATGCCTCTGCAGCAAAAGATATTGTTTTTAAAGATTGGAAAAAATATTATGGCAACGGTATACTCCGGGCTTTTGATGCACTTGCGATCGGAGTACCTGATGAGTCAAGACTAAAAAAAGCTGAAAAAGCTGAAAGTAGTTTCTTTGGTATTGCAGAACTCGCAGGGTCACTATTTGCAAACCGGCGTTTGTTCAGGAGTGATGTACAAAAACCTGAACCCGAAGCGCTGGCAATTGAATTAATGCACCTGTTGCAAACCGATCCGCAATTCTATGATCTGTTTTCCACACTTGATATTAGTAATCCGGCAGAAGTAGCCGCAGCAACTGAAACCGAGGAATTTAAAAACAAAGTATTGAGATCGCCCTATGCATCTAATTATTTAAAAGAGGCGATGGTGGAGTGAACAATTACAAACAAAACTCACAAAAAAATTAATTCTTGCTGCCGGCAGGCAAGTTATTTGTTTATAATATTATTGGATAAAATATTATTGTTGTCCGACTAAAGTGTTCAAACCTTGCCTGGTAAGACCTCACCCCCAACCCCTCTCCAAAGGAGAGGGGGCTTACAACCCTTAACGCATAAGGGTTTGAAAGAATTATAAAACTT